>CAZKRK010000047.1:0-6823 GCA_964555035.1 uncultured Victivallales bacterium
CTCGATCCGCGTTTCGACCTGACCCGGAATGGAGCTTTTGCAGCCCTGCTGCACGTGTGCGGCAGACGGTTGCGGCCCCGGCGCCGGAACGGAGCGTCTGTAAAGACGGATCCGCCGAAGCCGGAGCCGCAACCTCAGGGATTCGCAGTTCCCGGCGATGCATAAGGCAGGATCATCCAGTTGCCCGAGCCGACGGGTGAGCGTCCGTAGGAGACGCCGGCCGGCAGCGGGGGAAAGGTCACCTGGTCGACCGGTTCGTTGCCGCCCAGGTCAAGATCATACAGGCCCGCGGTTTCTCCGTCGCCGGAGAGCTTGAAGGAGGTATGAGCCGGTTCCTGTTCCTCTGACGCATGCAGCTCCGGACAGGTATTATTATCGATTACGTTGAATTCAAGGTTGTCGTGTCGTAAAGTCCGCCGGAGCAGCCGGAGATACAGCGGAGAACCGAACCCGGATTCGAGGTTTCATCGACACCGGTCACGACGGATTCGACGCCCGGTTGAACCCGGCCGGAACATTTAACCGGAAAGGGCGATATTGAACCGCAGAGCGATCATATACCCCCTGATAATTCTCGTCCTGGCTGCGACGGCTGTCCTGGTCGTCCGGTCGGGCCGGAAAGCGACGGATGAGCAGGTGCGGCTGGAGCGGATTCTGTCGCTTCTGGAGCTCGATCACGAACTCCTCTGGAGGCAGCGCCCGAACCTCAGGACCGCTCTGGACGGCTGGACGGTGGCGACCGACGGTCACGGATTCAGAATCTCCGCTGCTCATTCCGGCGGAAACAGCGTTGGCGACGGCGACGGCAATGGCGATGGCGACCGAGGCGGGCGGGAACCGGTTCGAATCGTAACGTTCGGAGCCAGCCCCACTTTCGGATACGGCGCCGGGGAAACGGAGAACTACCCGTTCGCGGCTGAATCGCTGCTGAGGGAACGCGGTTTCGACGCGGAGGTGAAAAATGCCGGCCAGATCGGGTATTCGTCCTACCAGGGCCGAATGCTGATCGAAAGACAGGCAGACTCGCTGCAACCCGATATAGCTACCGTTTCGTACATGGTGAACGATATCGACAGGCTGAGGTTCTTCTTCTCGAACGGGAAACCCGACAGCGAGGTGGAACCCCCTTCGCGGCTTCGCTCGAACGTGGTCAACTTTCTCGACCGGGTTCCCGGGTCGACGGCCCTGCAGCGTGCGGGGAACCGGATCTTTGGATCACAGGCGAACGAAAGACGGTGCCGCGTCATCCGGGAAATCTCCCGCCGGCGGGTCGAGCCCGGCGAGTATGCGCGGAACCTGGTCCGAATCCGGGACATCCTGTCGGAGAGGGGCGCATCCGTGCTGTTCGTGGCTCTCCCATTCAGGCTGCCCGAGCCGGTTCCGCCGGAGCCTCCCGGAATCGAAGCAGCTCTCTACAGGGCCGACTCCCTCCTGGCCGCCGGGGCGGTGGACGAATCGTGGCGGGAGATCCTGCGGATTCGCGAGCTCGATCCCTTTTCGAGCAGGGGCAGTTACCTGGAGGCGAAGGTCCTCGACCTCAGGGGAGAGAAGGAATCGGCCGAAGAAGCCTGGTGCCGCGCCGTCGAAGAGATCATTTACGACTGCGCGAGGGACGCGGCCCTGTACAACGACATCATGCGGAGCGTGGCGGAAAAAACCGGAACCCCGCTGCTCGATGTATCAAAAAGCCTCGAGGAGACAGGCGATGCGGCGCTGTTTTTCCTGGAAGGGGATTACATCCACCCGAGCGCCCGGGGTCACGCATTTATCGGCCGGCTCCTGGTCGAAAAGCTCGCGGGTATGATCACCGGGAACCCGGCGGAATAACTCCTCACAGCAAAGACGCTTCCTCGCTGATCAGCTCCCATGCCCGATCGACGTGCCGCTGTTTCGTATTTGCCTGGCCCACGCAGAATCGCAGCGTGAACCTGTCGTCCAGGGTGGTGTGGGTCAGGTACAGGCGCCCGGTACCGTTGAGTTTTTCGAGCAGGCGGCGCGAGGCTTCGGCGCCGCTGCGGTGCCGGAAGCAGACAAGGTTCAGGGACGGAGGAGCGGCCGGCTCCAGCTTTTTCGACAGCTCGACCCGGCGGGCGAAATCGCGGGCGAGGTCCACGTGCTCCCTGACGTGACGCCTGATACCATCCACCCCGTACCAGCGGATTACGAACCAGAGCTTCAAGGCGCGGAACCGCCGTCCGAGGGGCACCTGCCAGTCCCGGTAGTCGATGACCCCGCCCGCTTCTGTGGGCCGGTTCCGGAGGTACTCGGGCAGGACGCTCAGGGCGCTGATCAGGGCGGTCCTGTCCGCCACATAGAAGCAGTCGCAGTCGAAGTTCGTGAACATCCACTTGTGAGGGTTGAAGCAGTAGCTGTCCGCGTGTTCGACCCCGTCGTGGAAAGAGCGGAGCTCGGGGCATACGGCGGCGGTTCCGGCCATGGCGGCGTCCACGTGCATCCAGGCCCTTTTTTCGCGGCAGATGCGGCCGATGGAGTCGAGCGGGTCGAAAGCGAGGGAGGAAGTCGTTCCCGCCGTGGCGCAGACGAAGAACGGCTGCAGGCCCGCGCTCGCGTCCGCTTCCATCCGGCCGGCAAGGGCGTCCGGTCTCATGGCGAAATTATCGTCGATCTCGACGAGCCTGAGCTGTTCGGTCCGGAGCCCCGCGATGCGGACCGCCTTCTCCACCGAAGAATGGGCCTGGGTCGACGCATAGGCTGTCAGCCTGCCGGGATCCGGAACATCCGAATCACCGGACGGACCGTCATCCCGCCGGTTGAGGGCCCGCTCACGGGCGGCGATCAGGGCGCAGAGGGTCGCGCTCGAGGCGGAATCCTGGATAACGCCGCCACCGGCGCCGGTGGAGAGGAATTTCTCCGGCAGATCCAGCATGCCGGCCACCCAGTCGAGGACGTGGGTCTCGAGTTCGGTGCACGCGGGGCTCGTAATCCAGAGCATCCCCTGCACGCCGAACCCCGCCGACAGGAGCTCGCCCAGAATGGATGGGCCCGACACGTTGGCCGGGAAAAACGCGAAAAAATTGGGCGACTGCCAGTGAGTGATGCCCGGAAGAATCTTTTCCTCGAGGTCGGCCAGCATCCTGTCGAAGCTCTCTCCATGCTCCGGAGGATCCGGCGGCAGCAAGGCCCTTATCCCGCC
Organism: uncultured Victivallales bacterium; assembly: GCA_964555035.1. Lineage (GTDB taxonomy): Bacteria > Verrucomicrobiota > Kiritimatiellia > UBA8416 > CAYOBW01 > CAZKRK01. Next base: position 3,155 of record CAZKRK010000047.1, read on the forward strand.
CGGCTCGATCCCGGAGCATACGGGAAACGATTCGATCCGCTCCATGTAATCGGCGATCCAGTCGACCGCCTCCCTCCCGTAACGCCGGAACTCTTCGGGGGTCATATGCTCTCCCCGCCTCTCGTCCGGGCTCTGATCCTGTGTCATCTATATTCCTTTCAGCGGAGCCCGCCGGGTTTCCGGAAATGTTTCCCGGTTTATCCCTCACCCGCGAAGCCGCGGCAAAATCCGAAACGAAATCCGTGAGTAGTTTCGGTGCCGATCCTGAAAAAAACCCCGTGTCCCGCACTTCCCCTGATGAACCGCTCCTGCCGGCACACGATTCTTGCCTTATCCGCCGGAAAAAATCAACCGGGACCTGCAGGTCGTGCGACGGGAATCCACGCCGGGCCGGATTTTCCAGGCTGCGCAATTCCCCGGATCGCGGCGGCTTCGATCTGCCATGCCGCCGCGTCCGGGTTGCACGATCGCTCGTTGTATGCTTTAATGGTGACATGAGAACTTTCATGAACATTATTCCAGACCGCCCGGTGGTTTTGCTGAAAACCTCCGCAGCGCTCCTCGCGGTGGTCCTGCTCCTCGGTCCGCCCGCCGCTTCAGCTGCGTTCAGAATCGGAATCTCCAGCCACCTCTCCACGAATCCGGAGAAGGCGACGCCGGAGCTGATGCATCACCTGGAACTGGGCACCGACCTTATCCGCCGGGACTTCTACTGGCATGTATTCGAACCGGAACGGGGCGAGTTCGAGTTCGCTGAGTATGACGCGCTGGTCGACACCTGCCTCGGAACCGGATGCGAGCCTCTCGGCCTCCTTGCCTACGGAAACCCGTGGGCGTTTTCGCGCCCCTGGTGGTGCAGGCCCGAAACCGACATCACTTTTCCGCCATCCGACCCGACCGACTTCGCCGGATACGTTTACGAAGTGGTGGCCCGCTACGGCGGCCTCATCAATATCTGGGAAGTATGGAACGAAGAGAACATCGCCATCCGCTTCTGGAAAGACTGCCTCTGGCCGTTCTCCCGTCCCGACCCGGCGGCTTACGGAGACCTGCTCTCCGAAGCGTATCTCGCCGCCAAGACCGCGGATCCGGGTGCTTTCGTTCTGCTCGGCGGCCTGAGCTGGCACGGAGTCCTTCCCGGAGACGGCGCCCTCGGTTTCCTGGGGGATCTCTTCCGCGCCCGTCCCGAAATCATCTCCTCCTTCGACGGGGTCGCCTTCCATCCCTACGACCTGCCCCTCACCTGGAATCCTCCCGAGCACGGCACCCTGATCGATCCGTCCCTCGAATCGAAGATTCGTGATCTCCGGGCCCGGCTCGACGAGGCGGGAGCGCCCGGAACTCCCATCTGGATCACCGAAATGGGATACCCGAGCTACTGGCCCGGCGGAGTATCCCGCACCGAGCAGGCCGAATTTCTCGCCCGCTCCCTGCTGCTGTCCATGGCCTTCGGCGTCGAGGCTTACTGCTGGTATACGTATTCGGACGGCTCCAACCCCAACAGCCAGGAAGGCTCCTTCGGTCTCGTAACGAACACGGGCGAGCCGAAACCGGCCTTCGACGCCTTCGGAACCGCATGCCTCCTTTTCCAGGGGGGCGGCTTTACGGCTGATCTCGCCGGCGACCTCGGACTCGCCGATCTCGAATTCTGCTTTATGTACGAAACCGCCGCGGGAACACCGGTTATCGCCGCCTGGAACGCTCTTCCGGAAGGGAAAAGGCGCTGGTGCCGCATCCCCTTCGAAATCACGGGCGGACGGGTCCGGATCCGCGACTTCCTGAACCGCAGGTGCGTCACGGCCGATGTGCACCCCGCCGCCGGGCTGAAAGTGCCGCTCACATCCTCCCCGGTCTACGTCGAGCTTCTCGAGCAGTAGAACCTGCAGGCCGCACGCGCCTGAAAACCTGTCGAAACGACTTGTTCGCTGACGTGCCGGGCGGTATGCTGTTATGCAGTCAAGACTGCGCTCTGATTGCACGGAGGTTGTATATTGCGGCTCTTTTTATCCTCCATCGCTACTTGTCTGCTTCTATCTCTGGCTCTCTGCTCCGCTCAGGAACCGGAAAAAATCCGGCAGGATGAATCCGTTTCCACCGGCGGCTCCGAACACTTTCCTCCGATCGACTGCCCCCTGCGCAAGCAGGGAATCGATCCCCATAATCTGAAACCCTTCGGAGAGGTGAAAAAGTATATCGACTTCCTCGAAAGGGAGGACCGGGCTCTCTGGCAGAAACCCGACCTGGTCGTTGAAGAGCTGCGGCTGAACGGGTCGGAAACCGTCGCGGATATCGGGGCCGGCTCCGGCTACTTCTCCTTCCGTCTCGCCGGGGCGCTTCCCCGGGGGCATGTTATCGCAATCGACATCGAGCCCGAGATGATCAGGTACATCCACCACGAGTCGGTCCGAAAAGGTATTACCAACATCGAAGCACAACTCGTGAAGCCGGAAGATCCCGAGGTGCCGCCTTCCGCGGATGTCGTCTTCGTCTGCGACGTCCTCCATCACGTCGACAACAGGAAGGAATGGCTCTCGAAGCTTTTCGAAGAGATGAAAACAGGTTCAAGGCTGATACTGATTGAATTCAAAGAGGGAAAACTGCCGGAAGGGCCGCCGGAACACTTGAAAATCCCGGAGGAGATGATGATTTCGACAGTCACGGCCGCCGGGTTTCAAAAGACGGGGGCAACCGGGGACCTGCTCCCGTACCAGTATTTCCTGGAATTCCGGAAACCGTGACATCGGATGAAGCCGGTATGAATAAACTCGGTATTTTCTCCTGGTTCGGATACCCGCTGCCCCTCGAAGATCGGTTCGAACTGATTGCGGATGCCGGATTCGAAACAACCTCTGTCTGGCTGGGAACCGATGAAGCGTTTATCCGGAGCGGAAAACGCGACAGGATGCCCGAACTGGCACGGAAATACGGGCTCGAGGTCGACAACGCCCACGCTCCCTTCGCGGGATGTAACGCCATCTGGTCGGACTCGGCTGAAGAACGCAGCAGGATCAAGCTGGTATACGAAGAGAACCTGTCTTTCTGCGAAAGGCACGACATTCCCGTGCTCGTTTTCCATATCACGAGCGGGAATACGCCGCCCCCGGCAAACCGGAGCGGGTTCGAAACACTCAGGGAACTGGTCTTCTCGGCGGAGCAGCGCGGCGTCGTCCTCGCCGTAGAGAACACGAGAACCCCCGGGCGCCTCGACGAGGTCTTTTCGCGTTTCGAATCGAACGGCATCGGATTCTGCTACGACAGCTCCCACGACTTTTTATGGGGGAAACCTCCCGGGGCGATACTGGAGAAGTGGGGGCACCTGCTCGCAGCCACCCATTTTTCCGACAATGCCGGTAAAATCGATAATCACGGGTTGCCGGGCGACGGCCTGATCGACTGGGAGACGGTCGGCTCCTGTTTCCCGCGGGACCGCTATTCGGGCCCCGTCTCTCTCGAGGTCGTTCCCGGCCGAAACCGGGATCTTTCTCCCGAGAGCTTCCTCGAACTAGCGTTCCAGAGGGCGGTTTCACTCCGGAAAACCCTTGGGAACGGGCAGGCAGGTGGAAACAGAAACAATTAGCAGCGGATAAGCAGGTGGAAACGGAAACAATTTCCAACGGATAAGCAGGTGGAAACGGAAACAATTTCCAACGGATAAGCAGGTGGAAACGG
>CAZKRK010000047.1:6923-29195 GCA_964555035.1 uncultured Victivallales bacterium
CGGATAAGCAGGTGGAAACGGAAACAATTTCCAACGGATAAGCAGGTGGAAACGGAAATCATAGGCAGTCTTCGGGTGCGAAAGCACGGAAGCTCGGGACCGGTGGTGATAGTTCTGCACGGCGGTCCGGCGGGCGCGGGCGAGGCGGCGCCGCTCGCCCGGGGGCTGGCGGACTCGTTCACGGCTCTTGAACCATGGCAGCGGGGCAGCGTCGTCGGCGGTGAACCCCTTACCGTGGCGAAACACGTGGAGGATCTTCACGGGCTGGTGAAAACCGCGGGAAAAGAGCGGCGTCCCGCTCTCGTAGGCGAATCGTGGGGGGCGATGCTGGCCCTGGCATACGCAACGACGCATCCTGACTCAGCAGGTCCGCTGGCCCTTGTCGGCTGCGGCACCTTCGACAAAAAATCCCGCGCCCGGATCGACGAGATTCTCACCAGCCGTATGGACGACAAACTCCGGCGACGCTTCGACCGCCTTGCGGAGAGTATCCCCGATCCGACAGAGCGGCAGGTGAAACGGATGGCGCTGATCGAACACCTCTATTCATACGATCCGCTCGAGTCCGCCTTTGAGGGACCGGACGAGCCGTTCGACGAAAAAGCCCATATCGAGACGTGGGAGGATATGGTCCGGCTCCAGGAGGAAGGTTGCTACCCGGCGGGATTCACCGCCATAAAATCTCCCGTTATCATGCTGCACGGCGGTTATGATCCGCATCCGGGGGAAATGATCCGGGATTCTCTTTCCCCTTACATGCCGCAGCTCGAATACCGCGAATGGGAGCGGTGCGGCCACAGCCCCTGGCTCGAACGGCACGTTCGTGACGAATTCTTCACCGTGCTCCGCGAGTGGCTGACCCGCAATATCGCCGGAAAAAACCAGAATACCAGCTGAGCGGTCGGTATGAAAACTGCAAATGAAAATTCCGGAATACCGAAAAAGAGGAACACGGGATCAACGTAAAAGGAACACGTGTTCCAGGAAAAGGGAACACAGGATCAGCGAAAAAGGAACACGTGTTCCCGACCGGATTCGTTGAAAGGCCGTCTTGAAAACTGCAAATAAACCTGTCGGATACCCGAAAAAAGGAACACGTGTTCCAAATTCGAGTCCGATGGAAAAGGAACACGTGTTCCAGGGTCGAGTCCGATGGAAAAGGAACACGTGTTCCAAATTCGAGTCCGGGGGCATGAATGAAATCCGCCGATGAAAGTAATGGAATCCCGACGAGGGGGAACTGGTTTTCGAGGACCGTCGGCAGGTTGTTCCTGTCTGTTTTCGGCTGGAAAATCGAGGCGAAATTCCGTCGCTTTCAAAGATGGTGGTAATCGCCGCGCCGCATACGTCGAACTGGGATTTCGTGTTCGGGATCGCCGCGATGTTCGCCATCGGCGTCCGGGTATCCTGGATAGGGAAACACACCATCTTCCGCTGGCATTCGGGCTGGATCATGCGCTGGCTGGGCGGCCTGCCCGTGGATCGAAGCGTCAGCGGCAACATAGTTGGCTCGACCGTGGATATTATCGACGGCAGGGAAAAACTGCTCGTCGCAGTCTCGCCGGAAGGAACCCGCAAAAAAGTAGCCCGGTGGAAAACGGGTTTCTACCATATCGCCAAGGGAGCGGGCATCCCGATCCTGCTGATCTACTTCGATTATTCAAAAAAGGTAATAGGATTCGGTCCCCTGTTCGAGCCTACCGGCGATATCGATCGGGACCTCCCCGAAATCCAGGCTTTTTACGCCGGCGTTCCGGGCAAATACCCCGAAAAATTCCAGCAGGATATGAAAGACTGACCGGAACAAGAAACACGGTGCCGGACTTGATACACGATGCGGAACAAGAAACACGGTGCCGGACTTGATACACGATGCGGAACAAGAAACACGGTGCGGGAAATCCCGTATTTCCGCTCGAGAGCGGCTCATTCATACCGGAAATGCAAATAATCGGACGCAGATTTTTGCGGCGGGAGCGGCATCGACTTAAAAAGCCGGACGCACCCGGAGCTCTTACTTCCGGCGATCCTTCAGGTAGATCACCTTCTGGCCGGTGTCGCCGGCCGGCCGGTGCTCGACTTCGAAGAGTTTTGTAGCCTCGACGAGCTCTCCGAGCTTTTTGTAGCCGTAGTTCCGCGGGTCGAATTCGGGGGCGTTGTTGCCGATATAGGAGCCGACGACCGAAAGATCGGCCCAGCCCGAGTCGTCGGCCGCAGAGTCGAGAGCCGTGCGGAGCAGGCCGACCAGCCGCGTGTCGCCCTTCAACTCTCTCATTGTCTTCCGTTTAGCCGGACTGCCGCTTTCATCGTGCTCCTTGAGGATTTCGGTGAAGATGAACTTGTCGCAGGCGGAGACGAAAGCCTGCGGCGTCCTCCGCTCTCCGAAACCGAAAACCATCAGCCCGGCCTCGCGGACACGGGACGCGAGCCTCGTGAAATCGCTGTCGCTCGACACGATGCAGAAAGCTTCGAACCGCTCCGAGTACAGCAGGTCCATGCCGTCGATGATCATGGCGCTGTCCGTGGCGTTCTTGCCCGAAGTGTACGCGAACTGCTGGATGGGATGAATCGCATACGTCAGCAGCACGTCCTTCCAGCCGCGCAGGTTCGGCTTGGTCCAGTCCCCGTAGATGCGCTTCACGGTCGCAACTCCGAACTTGGAAATCTCGGCCAGCAGACCGTCCACGATTCCCGGGTTGGCGTTGTCGGCGTCGATCAACACCGCCAGTCGCCTCTGATCGTTATTTTTAGCCATATCTTCTACCCTCGTCTTTCTTCGTCGTCCCTACTTGAGCGCTTCCGTCCTGGCGGAGCCGAAATCGCGGCCGAACCTGACCGTTTCGTAAGCTTCTTCCGGAAGCATCGGGTCTCCGTCCACCAGGAGAGCCGCCGCCCGCCTGCCCGCGCCGGGGCCGAGCATGAAACCCTGGCCGCACATGCCCACCGCCACGGTGAGCCCTTCGATGCCGGGAACGCTGTCCAGAATCGGGACCCCGTCCGGCGTATTCGGATAGCACCCCCGCCACGTCCGGCGTATGAGCATATGTCTGAGCCGCGGCAGGAGGTCGATCATCCGCCGCGCCATCACCGAAAGAAACTCGTGGGTGCTTTCGCGATTGTCGCCCCAGATCGGTTCCACGGGTGTGTAACAGAATATAATCTGTCCTTCCGAATTCTGCCCGAAATAAAAATTCGCCGTCCTTCCCTCGTCACCGCGGCGCATGTCGACCACCAGCGGCGCGAGAAAAGGTTCCATGGGAGCCGAAATGCCGGCCTCGTGGAGGTCCGGCTTCACCGGCAGATCGATCCCGAGCAGGGCTCCGTCCGCCGCGGCGTCGGCCCCGGTCGCCACTACGACGGCGGGCGCCGAATAAGTGGCCCGTGCCGTCCGCACGCCGCGAAAGCGCCCCCCTTCGACCAGGTAGCCCGTCACGGTTTCGCCGAACCGGAACTCGGCCCCTTTCCTCTCCGCGATTTTCTGGAAACCGAGCGCCGTCTTGAGAGGGGAGGCCTGCCCGTCGCCGGGAGAATAGGTGCCCCCGCGGAGCCGTTCCCGCGTCACGCCCGGGATGAGCCCGGCGATGGTATCGGCGTCGACCCAGTCGATGTCCAGGTTGAAACGTTTCTGGATCGGGAGGAGCCCCTTCAGGAGATTCTCCAGACCCTCTTCAAAAACCGGGTAGACGTAACCTCCCGGTTTGAAGCCCACATCGATGCCGTGCTCCTCCTCGAAGCTCGAGAGGATATCGAGGCTGTCGCGGCAGATGGTGATCTTGGCCGGGTCGGAATGGGTGGCGCGGACCCCGCCGATGGCGGCGCTGTTGTCGCCGCGCCCCGCCGATGCCCGCTTGTCGAGGACGAGGACTTTCAGGCCGCGCTCGGCGAGGAACCAGGCCGCCGGCGCCCCAACGCTGCCGGCGCCGACTACTATGGCATCATAGGTCGGGTTCATGATCCTCCCCGGTCGGCGGCGCGAAGGCCGAGAGCGGCACCTCGAAAACCAGCGGCCTTATGGTGGGAGGCGTGACCTCGGCGAGATCGATGCCGCACTCCCTGTAAAGACCCTTGATAAGGTCCGTGCAGGTTTTTCCGCCGCAGGCTCCCATACCGCAGCGCAGCAGCGCCTTGAGAGCGTTCATATCCCTGACGCCGTCGCGGATCGCCGCCGTGATTTCGGATTTGCGCACCCTCTCGCACCTGCAGATTATCGGGTCCGCTTCGACTTCTGCGTCGCCGTCCCCTGAAGCGGGAGCGGATGCGGGAGCGGACGCGGAAACGGAATCGGGAACGGATGCGGAGACCGAAGCCGTATCCGAAGCGGATGCGGATGCGGAAACAGAGGCGGTGTCCGAAACGGATGCGGTCGCGGATGCGGGAGTGGGAGTGGAAACCGAAGCGATATCCGATGTGGGGACTGAAGCGCCGGCCGGACCTGGATCGGGAACGGGATCGCCGTCGAAAGGTTCCCTGATACGGAATCCGGCGACGCGGTACCGCAACTCCCGGGGCACCTTGATATCGGCCAGTGCACGCCTGTTCCACGATTTTTTCCGGCGGATTCTGACGATTTCGCCCTTGCCGAGGGGCTCTCCGGCTATATCGACCACGGTGACTTCGCTGCGCCCGCCGAGGATGCCGTCTTCGAATTCGAAGGGCACGGCCACTTTCGCGGTTTTGAGCGCGGGATCGCGACCCTGGTGGACAAGGGTGATGGCGAGACCGGGACACAGGAGAACGCACTGGGCGCACCCGGTGCATTCCCCTTCGAAAAGGGGAATTCCCAGTATCCGCTGCACCGGACTTTCCTGATCGGAAGGAGGTGAACCTTCACCCGCTCCCGCCCCGCCTTCTGCATCCTTACCCGTAAATTCCCCCGGAGTCGAATCGAAACCGCCGCCCCCGCCTTTGAGAGACTCTTCCAGTTTCGATTCCGCTATCGATATCAGACCCTCCGGGCAGGCGTCCACGCACGGATTGCAGGGGATCTCCTGGTTGCAGTGAAGCACCGCCTGGAAGCGGTTTTCGGACTCGGTGTATTCGAGGGGAAATACTTCACCGCCGGGGCTTTTCAGGATCTCCGACAGGGGAGCCCAGTTTTCGGGTATTTCAACCCTGCGCCCCAGAAACCTGGCGATGCGGCGCCCCGCGATCCTGCCCGAAAAGATGGCGGCGGAGGCTTCGGCGATCTCCTCGGCGTCGCCCGCCGTAAAAACGGGCATCCCGCAGGACCGCGCCTTGTCGACGAACTCGGAGACCGGCGAAAGCCCTACCGCGAGCAGCACCGTGTCCACGTCGAAACGGCGCCGGGTTCCGGGCACCGGCGAGAACGATTCGTCTATCCGGGCGATGGTGACGCCTTCGACGTGCGACTTCCCGTGGGCTTCGACCACCGTGTGACTCGTCCAGACGGGCGTACCGAAACGGGCGAGCTTATCGGCGTGCACCTTGTATCCGCCGCACTCGGGGAGCGCTTCCACCAGGCCGACCACGTCGATGCCCGCCTGGAGCGCATGATACGCCCCGATCAGGCCGACATTGCCCCCGCCGACCACGAAGATCCTCTCCGCGGCCCTGACCAGGTCCCTGTTTACAAGGGTCTGGAAAGCGCCCGCTCCGTAAACACCGGGAAGGTCCGCCCCCGGAAAAGCGAGGGATTTCTCCCTAGCGCCGGTAGCCACCAGCAGGGCTGCTGGCCTTGCGACCGCGAAGCGTCCGTCCTTCAGGAGCCCGACCGTCCCCTCTTCGTAAACTCCGACGGCCGTCGTGGACGTCCAGACCTGAACGCTGTCGATACCGGCCAGGCTGTCCGCAAGCAGCCTGCCGATATCGGTTCCCCTGGTTCCGGCCCAGCAATCCTTGACCGACCCGAAAAACTCGTGGGTCTGGAGGGTGAGCTTGCCGCCGATTTCCGGCTTGTCGTCCACCACGAGGACGTCCACGCCGAGCCGCCCGAGCTCCATTGCGGCGCTGAGACCCGCGGGTCCTCCTCCGACCACCAGCACCGAAATATCGATGGTGCGGGGATCTCCTGGTCTGAAGCGGTCTTCATCCACCGGGGCCGGAGCCGTCCCGGCCGCAGACTCGACTTTCATGCCGGGAGCAACCTCCGCCATACACGCCTTGACCGGCCTGTTGTTCGCCATGACCATGCACTGGGAGCACTGTCCGTTTACGCAGAATATACCCTGGGGAGCGCCGTCGCGGGCATGCAGGCCGAATATCCTGATTCCTGCCGCGAACAGGGCTGATGAAATGACCTCTCCGGCTCTGGCCGTCAGGTTTTTTCCATCGAAAGTGAAAGGAATAACCGGATCGTCGGGCGGATCGAGTATCGGGTGTTTTTCGAGACGACCTCCGTATGAACTCACAAAAAATTCTCCCCGCAGCGGAACTTAATCGTCATACCGGTTTTTCAGGGCGCGTCCACGAACGTGAAGCCCTGGAACCGGTGCTGACCGGCTTTTTCACCCGGGTAAAGCGAAATAGTAAAGCCGTTTCTTTGAATCGCTCACGATATAGATTACACGATTGACGAAGTCGACCGCTACCCCTTCGGGTTTCACAATATCGATTTTGTATTTTTTAAAAGGGCCTTCAGGACTCTCCGCCTGAAAAACGGCCTGTTCCCTGTCGCTGAGTATCCAGAAATCCCTGTTCAACGGTTCGAAACAGACATCCGAGTAGTCGAGGGCGAAATCGAGCTCCCGGGATTCCACCACGGAAAGCGTTTCGTCCAGCTCGATAAGGAGCCCCGGCCTGCGCTCTCTCAGAAGGTAGAGACCGCCGGTTTCCGGGTCGACCGCGACACCTTCCAGGCCGCCCGGACCGCCCCCGCCCGGAATCGCGGTCCTGGAAAGCTCCGCTCCGGACGCGTCCACCCCCACCAGCTCGCCCCTCTGTTCCTCTACAACCCACAATACTTTGCGGTTCCGGTCCCATGCCACCCCCTCCAGATCCTGGCCCGTCCATGGAACCGTTGCTTCTATCTCACCGTTCGTCCTTATCCTGTAGAGGCTGCTGCCCGGTTCGTCGGACACGCACCAGAGGCTGGAAGCGTCTTCTCCGAGGGAAAGCCCCGAAAGGGAGGAAATTTCGAGAGCGACGCTGCCCTCGGATACGAGATAAGTATCCGCATCGGGAGCGGGCCAGCAACCGTTCAGAACGGAAAACAGGAAGGCGAGCACCGCGGTTCGAAGGAATAAGAACCGGCCCTCCGCGGATATCCGTTTCCGGAAATCTGAAACTCGAAACTCGGTTTTTCGGGTATCCAACACGCTCTCCCCGTCGTCAGCAAAGCTCGAATTCGAGATTACCCTCTGCCGAGGCGGCGCGCAAGCCTCGTAAACAGTGGAACTTATTTATCTCAACAATCCTGCTGCCGCTTCTGCTCAGGCAGGCACGAATAGTGTCTCATGCCGGTGTCTCGCGAGACACTATCGAGACAGATCTCTAACCGGGATTTTGAGACACACCTTCCAAGCCCCCCATCCAACCCGTTGATATAAATAGCACTTCCCGTCTGTGTACCGTCTGGCACGTCCTTCGCTATAGCTACCCTCAGGGCGTAGTCGCAGGATAATTCCCGGCGATATGCACACCTTGAACAGGCAACCAAAACGCGAATAATAAGGAGAAAATCAAATGTCGACCAGAGAAGCCCAGGAAAAAATCGTAGCCAATATGAAAAAATGGCAGAAAATCGAGAATTCATCTGTACTTTCTACCGGCCGTATCATCGAAAGGACTGATAATCCGATCGTCCGTCTCGTTATGGAGATCATCCAGAGGGACTCCCAGGTGCACTACCGGGTTCAGGAGCTCATTGCGGACAGCCTGACGACCAAGGCGACCGCTCTATCGACGGATGAGGTCGCCGAAGTATGGGATCTCATCGAAGAACACATCAATATCGAAAAACAGACCGTGGAGCTGGCCATGTCGAGCCTGCATGCCATCGAGGGCAGGAAAGGGATGCTCGTTCAGGCCTATCTGCTCGAATACCTGCTCCGGGACGAACAGAAACACGACGCTCTTCTGGAAACGTTGAAAGAAGTGAAAAAAGGCATGTATCCGTATGCCTGATGCTGTTTATGCGGTGATGATACCGGGAGAAAAGAAATTTTGATACTCGCCCGGCGTGGGTGCCGGCCGCGCCGGAGCAGAAAAGTTTCAACTACCCGATGCCGTCAACAGCAGCCGGTATCCGGCTCGATTGAACAGCAGCACGCCGATGAAGTGCGGCCCAGCGCGGCATTGATGACCGCCGCCGCGCAGCCGACCCCGGCTTCTACTTCAATCGCCGACTCCGGGCAGTTGAGAGAACATGCGCCGCATTCGATACAGGCATCACGATCAGCGATCCTGACTTCGGGCCCGTTTTCTGCAAAAACCCCGCGCGGACAGACGATCAGACAGTTGCCGCACCCGTTACAGACCGCCTGATTCAACTTCAGCGTGACAACATCTTTCAGATAAACGAACCCGGTCACCTGTCAACCTCCTCAGGCAGCGAAGCGGGCGGAGATCCAGAGAATCAACCCGCTCGCAGCTCCGATGATCTGCAGGGGCACCGCCAGCCGCATCTCCTTCCGGACCCCGGAGAGAGAAGTAAAGGTCGATGCGCCGGTAAAGTTCATTGCCAGGAAAGCGGCCAGAGCCGGTCCCATCAGGAGCCAGCCTCCGATTTCGAGCCGCTCGGGCACCCCGCCACCCTCCGGCCACCATGCTGCCGCGTGGATCAAGCCGGCGATGACGCCGGCCAGCGCTCCCTTTGCGGAAAACGCCCTGCCGGGAAGCCGGGGCAGCAGCAGCGGGGTCGCCGCCGCTCCGGCCAGGAGGCCCGCGGTCAGGCCGGTCACCGCGAGCAGCCCGTGGGTGGCGAGATTGGCCATGTAATCTCCCGGCCATCCCAAACCCGCCGTAAAAAAGAAAACAAGTCCGATCAGCAGGCCGAACCTGAGCGACGACACCAGCTCCATCGGCACCAGGGCCGCCCGTTCCCGTAAGGTAAAGGACTTTTTCCGCATACCGGCCGTCGCCTTGTTTCCATCGTCCAGGTAGGCGGGCAGATCCTCGGCCCGGATGGGTCCGAACCCGGCGCGGAAGCCGCAGAGCTTCTTTACCAGATGCCCGGCTACTCCGGGACCGCCCAGCTGGGGCAGGACAAGCTTCCGGTGAGATACCAGCTCCGCCAGCCTGCAGGACCGCACTTTTTCGATGAGCTCCCCGGTGCCGAAGGTACCTTTTCCGGCCGCGCACCACACATTGACGCCGTCCGTGTCCAGCACCAGGATCCAGGCATCACGCCCCGGCAGCGAGTTTCTCAACCGATCGAAAGTCATCTTATAGTTGGCCGTGACCAGCACGGCCGACTTCCCGTCCGGTCGATTCAAAGCGTACACGCCGGGATCGACCCGGTAATCCAGACGACCCACGCCCCATCGGGCCTTCATCGTCGCCCACCTGTCTTCCCGGGTCAGCGCTGCCGTTACCCGGGGAATCAAGCCGACCGGCGTTTCCAGGCTACCGGCTACGAAACTTTGATCGAGGCGGGCGCCGGCAAAGACCTCCCGGTTTCCTGCTTCGGTTCCTCCGGGCGAACAGCAGGTTTGAGACTGCCCGTTGATATTTTGTGCGCTCACGGTCGCTCCACTGTGCAGCGTCTGATCGTCACGTAGAATTATAAACCCACCCGCGGTGAAATAAGCAAGCGGGGCCGGCTGCTAATCTTCCTCCTCGAGAAGGGAGAGCATATCCCTCGGAGCCTGCTTTATATACACGTCATGCTTACTGTAGGGGATCTCGATACCGGCATCATTCAAACCGTTGTAAACCGCCGTATTGAGCGAGTCCTCGGCCCTCCCGCGGAGCTCCGGTTCTTTGACCCAGCCCATGAGCTGGAAACGCAGGCCCGATGGAGCGAATTCACGCAGCCGTATTCTCGGCTCCGGGTCGGCGACCAGTTGATCGCAGGCCCGTGCCGCTTCATCCAGCACTTTCCGGACCTGGTCCACATCGGAACCGTAGGCGACATCAATCGTGCACCTCACCCTCCGCATCTCGTAGGGTCCTCCGGTTTCGTTGACGATTTTAGCGCCGGCTATCACGGCGTTGGGAACGATTATCTCGAGATCGTCCCTGGTAAGGATCCGGGTGGACCGGATGCCGATATCGGTCACCTTCCCCCGTTCCCCGGTGCCCAGCACCACGTAGTCCCCTATTTTATAAGGTGCATCCGCCATGATGAACACCCCTGAGATGAGGTTGGCGACAGTGTCCTTCGCGGCAAAGCCGACGGCGACGCCGACAACTCCGGCCGAAGCGATCCAGCCCGTCGGGTCTACGCCCCAGGTAAGGAGCAGCATGTATCCCGCGCCTCCCACGACTATTACCTTGGACATCAATTCGAAGATGGGGCGTGAGCGAACCTGGATAATCCGGGATTTTTCGCTTGCGACCGTAACCGCGAGAACGAGGGTGACGATGCTGTTAATCGCGATGGCCCACAGGAGGATGACCAGAGTCTTTATGCTGACTCCGAAATAAGATGAAACCTGTTCCGGCGGTTCAAGCACGGCGCTCGCCCCCCAGAGACCGACAAGTAGAACGGACAGGAAAACCGGCTTGCGCATTACGGCGAGAACCCGGTCGTCAAGAGTAGTGCTGGTTCTGGCCGTCAGGCGGATCAGTACTCTCCCGAAGAGAAACCGGGCGAGAGTGGCGGCTAAAACCGCAACGAGAACTATGATCAGGGCTTGAATCCAGGGGTGGGCGGCCGTCCCCTGGTCGATAACCTGTTTGAAATGCTCCAGGATATGCATTATCCCCTCCGGAGTTTACGGGTGAGGTTTATTCAACGGTTGCGGATATCTGAAGTAAAACGTATCTTTTTTTCACTGAAACATCAGCCCCGGCACCTGCGCCCGGAGAAAGAATACGCTCTCCCGGGGAAGTTACAGGTACGGACGTTGTTGATCAACATCCTATTCCGGCTCCGTCAGGTGCTGAAGAGGGTTGAGATTCGTTTCTAATGGGTTTAGAATCATAAAGCTGAATCTTCAGCCGGATTCATAACGACGGTAGATTTCAACCGACGGGAGTAAAATGATGAAAAACCGAATGAATTATGGCTTTACGGTTTTTGCAATAGCTCTTCTCCTTACTGTGACCTCCGGGGCGATCGGCGACCCGACCATAAAACAGGTGAACTTCGACGGGTTCGGCAACAATAACAACCGCTACGCCTGGAGCATGAAAGAATTCGATAGACATCTTTATGTAGGCACCCTCAACTCGAAAATCGGCCTGCCCGGAGATTGCGAAGAATGCGACGAGTTTGATCTGCTGCTCATGCAGGAGGGAATATGGGATAAGGACCTGGGGTTATCCGAAGGCGCGGAGATCTGGCGTTTTAACGGATACTACTGGGAGCAGATGATGGATGAGGGCTGGGGGAACGAGCACAACGTCGGTGTTCGCAACATGTGCGTGTATAACGGCGCTCTCTATGCGGGAACTCTCAATCTGCTGACCGGATGCGAAGTCTGGAAATCATCGCAGGGGACCTCATGGGAACAGGTCGGACAGAGCAGCTTCGGCCGTATAGGGAACACATCCGTCCGGGGCATGACGACCTATGACGGCAGGCTGTATGCCGGCACCGTAAACCTTGCCGGCGGCCAGGTCTGGTACACAGAGGGCGATGATTGGATTCCGTCCGCTCAATTCGGAATCACCGATATGACCAATCTGGGCATTGCTACCCTGCAGGAGCACAAAGGCTATCTGTTCGCGGGCACGCTGAATGTCCTTCGAGGATGCCAGATATATCGATTCGACGGATCTGAATGGCAACAGGTCGTAGGGCCGGAGTCGGGGACGCCCGGCGGGTTCGGAGAGCTGGCGAACAAGGGAATTCTGAGCATGGCCGATTTTCACGGCGCACTCTACGCCGGAACCGTGAATTTCATGAGGGGATTCAACCTGTGGCGCTCAACCGATGCAGGCGATACATGGGAAAGGATCGGTGATTACGGATTCGGCGACGAGCGGCAGAAATATATCTGGGATATGGAAGTTTACGGGAACGAGCTGTTTCTCGGAACCCTATTACTCGGCCGCCAGAACGTATTTCACCATGGTTCATACCTGTTCAAATCGCCTGACGGCGACTCCTGGAACGTGGTAGCCGGAAAAGGAGATATCGGAGATCTGGTGGCTCCCCCCGGATTCGGCGATAAAAACAACTACGGTTTCCGCACCCTGGAACCTTTCTTCGGCCGTCTGTACGTCGGAACAGCCCAGTGTTTCTTCTGCATCAGCCCGGTAACCGGAGCCGAGGTCTGGCGTTTGACACCCGATCGAACCCAGATGGAACAGGTCGACTGAAATAACGGGCAGAAAATTTCCCGGTTTCCTGTCGAGACGACCTGACCTGAGGTCATCGATTACCCGCCGCGCAGCTCGCCCTTCCCGGCGTGCTGCGGCAAGGCGGAAAACCGGGCGGAGCATCGCCCCCGCCCGGGTTCCCCCCCTACCCCGCCCCCGTGTCCGATCCTGCCGGCGGAGCTTCCACCCTGATTCACCTTGACAGATTCCGTCCGCGTCCCGTAGAAACAGGATGACCGACCGGTCAGTCTGCAGAGCCATTAACCCCAGGAATACACCCGGCGACAACGCCCCCCGGAAGAGCGAGCGGGCGCTGTGCGACGGTATTGAGAGGAGAACGAGATGGCGGTCACCGGTGGAGGCCACTATGTAGCCGGCGTGCTGAAGGCCGAGGGCGTGGAGACAGCGTTCGGCATCGTCGACGGGTCGTACCTGCAACTGTGCAAAGCGCTGGTGAGCCGGGATATCAGGCTGATCACGCCGCGTCACGAGTCGTCGGGTGCGCACATGGCCGGCGCCTACGCCCGCCTGACCGGCAAGCTGGGCGTATGTCTGGCGAGCAACGGTCCCGGCGTAGCCAACGTGCTCAGCGGCGCGGCCGTGGAATCCGGCGAGGGCAACCGCGTGCTCCTGATCACATCCTGCCGCCGCACGGGCATCCAGTACCCGGACAGGGGCGGCACGTTCCAGCGCTTCGACCAGGTGGGCACCATGGATGCCCTGGGCAAGTGGTCCATGGCCGTGGAAACCCCGGACCGGCTGGGCGAGGTTCTGCGCAAGGCGCTGCGCGCGTGCTGGGAGGGACGGCCCGGAGTGGTCCACGTGGACGTGCCCGAGGACATCCTCAACGGCAAGGACGACTACGAGGATCCCTGGGAGCCCCGCCAGTACCGGCACCAGGCGCCGCTTTACCCGGATCCCGCCCTGGTGGAGCGGGCGGCGGAGATGCTGGTGGCGGCGAAGCTGCCGGTGATTCACGCCGGGGGCGGAGTGCTGCACGCCGGCGCTTTCAGCGAACTGGCCAGGACGGCTGAGCTCCTGCACGCGCCTGTGACCACGTCGTGGAGCGGCCGCGGCGTCCTCGAGGAGTCGCACCCGCTGGCGTGGCCGATGGTCCACGTCAAGGCGGTCAACCAGGTGCGCAACGCCGGCGACCTGGTGCTGTGCCTGGGTTCACGCCTTGGCGAGACCGACTGGTGGGGCAAGGCCCCGTACTGGGCCTCGCCGGACGACCAGGGAGTGCTCTGGGTCGACATCGACGAAGCCACCCTGGGGCGTACCCGCAAGGCTGCGCTGACCGTGCAGGCGGATGTCAAGGTGTTCCTGCGTCTGCTGGCGGCCGAGCTGGAGCAGCGCGCCGGGGCCGTTCCGCTGGACACCCGCCGCAAGGCCGTTGAGAAGCTGGCCCGTGCCAGGGACAAGGACCGGGAGAGCCTGGACTCCAAGCTCTCGGACACCGGTGCGCCCATGCTCACGGCTCATGTGCCCGTGGTCGCCCGGCAGGTGTTCGACGACGACTCGGTGACAGTGGTGGACGGCGGCAACACGCAGGTCTGGGGGCACTTCTACCATCAAGTCCGGGTGCCCAACACGTTCCTGGCGACCGCGCACATGGGCCACCTGGGCGCGGGCGTGGGGCACGCACTCGGGGCCGCGGCGGCGAGACCGGGAACCCAGGTATGCTGCATCATCGGCGACGGTGCGTTCGGCATGCACCCCATGGAGGTGGAGACCTCGGTCCGCGAGCGACTGCCCGTTGTTTTCCTGGTCATCAGCGATCGCCAGTGGGGAATGGTCAAGATGACCCAGAGCATCGCCTTCCACCCGGTGGAAATGATGGTCCGCAAGCAGCTGCCGCCGGAAAAGACCATCAACTCCGACCTGGCGGAGACCGACTACGCCGAGCTGGCGCGCTCCATGGGCGCTCACGGCGAGCGGGTCTCGTCGCCCGACGAGCTGGAGCCGGCGCTGAAGCGCGCCCTCGAGAGCGGCACCTGCGCGGTGGTCCACGTGGACGTGGATCCTGCCAAGCACCTGTGGGCGCCCGCGCTGATGCACTTCAAGGCCATGCACCAGGAACCCAAGGGGAAGTGACCTGCGATGGATCCCACTACAGTCGACGCGATTCAGCTCAATTTCAGCCCGGCCGGGCTGCGTGTGATCAATGCAGTCATCGGCCTGATGATGTTCGGCGTGGCCCTCGATATGCGGGCCGACGACTTCCTGCGCATCCTGCGGGCTCCTAAAGCGCCTCTGATCGGCCTGGCCGCGCAGTTCGTGCTGCTGCCCGCGCTCACTTTCTGCCTGGTGCGGTTCATCGGGCCGATCCCGTCCATCGCCCTGGGGATGATGCTGGTGGCGGCGTGCCCGGGCGGGAACCTGTCCAACCTGATGACCTACCTGGCCAACGGAAACGCCGCCGTGTCGGTGAGCATGACCGCCGTCTCGACCCTGGCCGCCATCATCATGACCCCGCTGAACCTGTCGCTGTGGGGCAGCCTGAACCCGGCCACCGCCGAGATCCTGCGCGCGGTGCAGCTGAGCCCGCTGGACGTGTTCGTGACCGTCTTCGTCATCCTGGGCATCCCGCTGGCCCTGGGGCTGACCGTGGCGCGCTGGAAGCCCCGGCTCGTGGAGCGGGTGCGGAAGCCCTTCAAGGTGCTGACGGTGGTCATCTTCTGCGGCGTGGTGGCGGCGGCGCTCGGGGCCAACTGGTCGATCTTCCTGGAGGTGATCGGCCTCGTGGTGTTCGCCGTGCTGCTGCACAACGCGCTGGCGCTGACCCTGGGCTACTCCGCAGGGCGCCTGGCCCGCCTGCCGCGCCGCGACACCCGGGCCGTGGCCATTGAAGTCGGGATCCAGAACTCGGCGCTGGGCCTGGTGCTGGTGTTCAACTTCTTCGACGGTCTTGGAGGGATGGCGATCGTGGTGGCCTGGTGGGGCATCTGGCACATCATCGCGGGGCTGACGGTGGCCGCGGTGTGGTCGCGGATCCGGCTCCCGGCGGACGAGTTCGAGGAGGCGGCGTGACGAACTGTGACTCCACGGCACGCACGGTCCTGGTCACCGGTGCGGCGGGCTACCTGGGCCGCCAGGTGGTGGCGGCGCTGGCGAAGGAGCCGGGGATCAAGGTGATCGCCACCGACGTGCGGGAACCGGCCGCCGGCGAGCGCGCGGACGGCGTGATCTACGAGACTGGCGATGTGCGGGAACCGGCTCTGTGTAAGCTCATGACTCATCATGCCGCCGACGTGGTGGTCCACCTGGCGGCGGTGGTCAGCCCGGGTAAAAAACCGGACCGACGGGCCGAGTACGAGGTGGACGTGCTGGGCACCCGCAACGTGCTCCAGGGCTGCCTCGAGGCCGGCGTGGGCAAGGTGGTGGTCACCTCCAGCGGGGCTGCCTACGGCTACCACGCCGACAACCCGAGCTGGCTGTCCGAGGACGACTCGCTGCGCGGCAACGTGGAGTTCGCCTACTCGGATCACAAGCGCCAGGTTGAGGAGATGCTCGCCCGCTGGCGGGTCCGCCACCCGGAGCTGAAGCAACTGATATTCCGCCCGGGAACCATCCTCGGCGAGACCACCCGCAACCAGATCACCGACCTGTTCGACGGCCGGGCCGTGCTCGGGCTGCGGGGTGCAGACACCCCCTTTGTGCTTATCTGGGACCGGGACGTAACCGCCTGCATCGTGCGCGGTGTCCTGGAAGACCGCACCGGGATCTACAACCTGGCCGGCGACGGCGCACTGCCGCTCAGGGAGATGGCCGGGATGCTGGACAAGCCCTACGTGGTGCTGCCGGTAGGGCTCGTGCGCGGGGCCCTGCGCCTGATGAAGGCGATTGGGGCGACCCAGTACGGGCCGGAGCAGGTGGACTTCCTGCGCTACCGGCCGGTGCTCAGCAATCGTCGGCTCAAGGAGGAATTCGGGTACACACCGCTCAAAACCACCCGCGAGGTGTTCGAACTGTTCCTGGAGGCGCGGAACCGTGCGTAGTAAAGGCCTGTTTCGCAACCGAAACGTCCTGATCACCGGCGCGACCGGCGGGCTGGGCCGGGCCCTTTGCCTGGCGTTCGCCGACGAGGGCGCCGCCCTGGGGCTGCTCGACCTGGACGAAAATGCGCTGGATGCACTGGCAGGCGAGCTGACCGGGAAGGGCATCCGCTCTGCAAGGGCGTGCTGCGACGTGACCGACGAGACGGAGTGCACGGCCGCGGTGAGGCGGGTGATCGACGAACTCGGCGGCGCCGACGCTCTGGTCAACAACGCCGGCATCGCTCAGCGAAGCGCATTTACCGGCACTGAAACAGCGGTCTACCGGCGGGTGATGGACGTCAACTTCTTCGGCTCGCTGCACTGCACGCGGGCCGCCCTGGACAGCCTGATCGCACGACGCGGCCGGATCACCGTGATCAGCTCGGTGGCCGGACTGGCGCCGGTGCTGGGCCGCACCGGCTACGCGGCCAGCAAATACGCGCTGCGTGGCTTCTTCGGCTCGCTGCAGGCGGAGCTGCGCGGTAAGGGCGTCGGCGTCACCATGGTCTACCCGGTGTTCATCGACACCGGGCTGGAGAACCGCGCCCTGGGCGGCGACGGCCGGGTCACCGACCATCCCCAGTCGCGGGTGGGACGCGTGCTGACAGCCGACGAAGCGGCCGGGGCTGTTGCGCGGGCCACCGCGCGCAGGCGGCGGACCCTGGTGCTGGGGCGGATGGGCCACGTGTCGCGTCTGCTCCACGCCCACTGGCCGGCGGCCTACGAATGGGCGATGATCCGCTCGCTGAAGAGCGAGCTGGAACGATAATCCTGATCCAACCTGTCGAGGAGATTCTCATGGCCAAAGTTAAGATGACATCAAGCGAAGCGCTTGTAGAGACGATGGTCGCCGAGGGCGTAAACACTGTATTCGGCATCGTGGGCTCGGCCTTTATGGACGCCCTGGACCTGTTCCCGGACGCGGGCATCCGCTTCGTGTCGGTGGCTCACGAGCAGGCCGCCTGCCACGCGGCCGACGGTCTGGCACGGGTCACCGGACGTCCCCAGGCCTGCATCGCCCAGAACGGCCCGGGCGCGGCCAACTTCGTGTCGGCGCTTACGGCGGCCTGCTGGGCCCACTCCCCGGTGGTGGCGATCACCCCCGAAACCGGCTCGATGGGCATGGGCACGGGCGGTTTCCAGGAACTCGACCAGATGCCGATGTTCGAGGCGCAGACCGTGTACCAGGTCCGCGTCAACCATCCCCGGCGGATGGCCGAGCTGGCGCGGAGGGCGTTCTACATGGCCCGCACCCACTCCGCGCCCACCCAGCTCAACATCCCCCGCGACCACTTCTACGGGGATTGCGAAGACGAGATATTTCCGACGCTGGAGGTCTCCCGCGGCTGCGGCTCGATGGAGGCGCTGGAAGCGGCGGCCCGGATGCTCAACGGCGGCGCCCGCCCGGTGATCATAGCCGGCGGCGGCGTGTCCCAGGCAGGCGCCCTTGAGGAACTCACCGCCCTGGCCGAGTACCTGACCGCGCCGGTGGTCAACAGCTACCTGCACAACGACACCTTCCCCGCCGGCCACCCGCTGGCCATGGGGCCGATCGGCTACTGCGGGTCGAAAGCCGCCATGCGCACCCTGGCAGGGGCCGACGTGGTGCTTGCCCTGGGCTGCCGCCTGGGGCCGTTCGGCACGCTGCCCCAGTACGATATCGACTACTGGCCGGCGGGCGCGCGCCTGATCCAGGTGGACGTCAACCCGGACGTGCTGGGCTTAAGCAAGCGGGTGGACGTTGCATCGCTGGCCGACGCACGCGAATACACCCGGGAGCTGCTGGCGCGCATCAAGGCGATGGAGCCGGACCGCAAGCCGGACCAGGCCCGCCTGGACGCCGCCGAGACCGAGCGCCGCCGCTGGGCCGATGAGCTGGAGGAATGGTCGTCGTCCACGGCGGAACTGATGCACCCGCGCCGCTTCCTGTGGGAGCTCTCCAGGGCCATGCCGGCCGGCTCCCTGGTGGCCACCGACATCGGCAACAATTCTTCGATGGCCAATTCCTACTTCCGCTTCGACGGTGTGCGCCGGCACATAGCGGCCCTGTCGTGGGGCAACTGCGGCTTCGCGTACGGCGCGGCCCTGGGCGCCAAGATTGGCCGGCCCGACGCGCCGGTCTTCGCTTTCCAGGGCGACGGGGCGTGGGGCATCAGCGGACTCTCCGAGGTGATGACCGCCGTGCGCGAAGAGATCCCGGTGATCGCCATAGTGGCCAACAACCACGAGTGGGGCGCCGAGAAGAAGAACCAGATCGACTACTACGGCGACCGCTTCGTGGGTACCAACCTGCCCACCAACCCGGATTTCGCCCGGGTGGCGAAGGACATGGGCGCTCTGGGCTTCCACGTGGAGCGCTGGCAGGACGTGGCCCCCGCCGTGCAGGAGGCGGCGGCTTCAGGCAGGCCGTGCGTCATCGACGGCGTGATCGAAGGCGGCGAGAAGGTGCTCGCCGAGCCGTTCCGCCGCGATGCGCTCAAACCGGCGTTCAACCTCCTGCCCAAGTACAGGCACCTCAACATGGAGTAAACGATCCGGGCCGGCGGGCACGGCCGGCTTGGCCCGGCCGCGGCCTCCCCCACCGTACAGGCAGGCTACCCGATATGGCCATCCTGACCATCAACTGCGGCAGCTCGTCGGTGAAGTACCGGCTCTTCGGGCGCGCCGGCCTGCGCGTGCTTGCAATGGGCCGGGTGGAGCGCATCGGCGAGCCGGGGTGCTTCTTCGAGCACCATGCGATCGGAGCGCCGGTGCTGACCGTCCCCGCACCGCTGGACAACCATGAATCGGCGCTGGCGCTGGCGCTGGAGACGCTGCTGGATCACGGGACGGGCAGCCTGCCCGCCGACGACGCGGTTTTCGAGGCTGTCGGCCACCGTGTGGTCCACGGGGGTGAGCGGTACGACCGCTCGGTGTTGATCGGCATCGAGGAGCAGGCTGTCTTCCGCGAGCTGGCCGAGCTGGCGCCGCTGCACAACCCGGTCAACCTGGCCGGTATCAACGCTGCCCGGGCCCTTCTGCCCGAGGTGCCCCACTGCGCCGTATTCGACACCGCCTGGCACCAGACCATGCCGCCCCGCGCTTACCGCTACGCCCTGCCCGAGACCTGGTACCGCGATTACGGCGTGCGCCGGTACGGCTTCCACGGCACGTCGTTCCTGTACGTAGCCCGCCGCGCCGCCGTCCTTCTGGGCCGCGACCCGTTCGACGTGGATCTCGTGCTGTTTCACGTGGGCAACGGTGCAAGCGCAAACGCGGTCCGGCGAGGACTCTCCCATGATACTTCAATGGGCCTGACCCCGCTTGAGGGACTGGTGATGGGCACCCGCGCCGGCGATCACGATCCGGCCGTGGCGTTCCACATGATGCGCACCGCGGGTCTGACCCGTCTCCAGGTGGAAGCCGCGCTGTTGCGCGACAGCGGCCTGGCCGGGCTCACCGGTGGCGTGTCAGATCGACGGGAAATCGAGCACCTCGCCGGCGACGGCGACAGGAACGCGCAGCTGGCCCTGGACCTGGAGGCCTACCGCCTGCGTAAGTACCTGGGCGCTTACCTGGCCGCCCTGGGTCGCGTCGACGCGGTGGTGTTCACCGGCGGCGCCGGCGAGCGCTCGGCGCCTCTTCGCCGGCGGTGCCTGCAGGGGCTGGATGGTTTGGGCATCGGCCTGGACGACGACCGCAACGAAGCCGCCGACGGCACCGCAGAGGCACCCATAACCACCGATGCATCCCCGATCCCGGTGTGGGTCATTCCCACCGACGAGGAACGGGTCATGGCCGAAGACACCCGCGCACTGCTGGAGCGCAGTTACGACGTCCACACCCGCTTCAACTACACCTTCCAGGAGCCGGACTACCGACCGTTCCTCCCTGATCCCCCCCCGCGGAAAGACATCGGGCCGACCCGGCTATAGCGGCCGGACGACGGAACCGCTTCAAATATCTTCACGGACCAGCCGTACATAGTTAAATATACGTACCGCATCGCCCTGCGGGCCGTGCCCGAACGGGTAATCATCGGGATCTCCGAGCTTCGAGTCGCTGCGCTGGGCTCCGGCCCCGTGCACATCCTGCCATTCGCCGTTCCAGTACCCGAGAGCTCGTCCGAAACAGATATACACGGCGGAAGCGCCGCTGCCGTCGGCGCGCAGGTGGGTTGTGCCGGTCCAGAACCACGGATAATCGACTTCTCCCCCTTCATTGGTGATCTCGGTGATGTTGAATACCGGGTCGATCGCGGCGGAACCCGTCGCATCGGGCCCACGGTCGTAATCGACTAAATTCTGCATCTCTTTCGCATCAGGCAGGCGCCAGTCGCTGTACCCGAGATGGTTTTCAGCATTCTTCTGCTGGACCCAGGCGAGGGCCTCCAACCAGTTCATGCCCGAGTGAGGTCCCGGGTCTGTTTCATCGCCGGAGTCGTCCCGGGACCACATCAGGCCGGTCGAGTTGTCGGTCACCGTTCCGTCGCCGTTGTCGATGAAGGTATTGACCCCATAGTCGGTATGGCCGCGAACGAAATACATGTAGTTCAGTTTGCTGATCGAACCTCCGGACGGGTATCCCTTTATGCGCCCGTCGGCCAGGTTGAGACCGAAAACCGCTTCCTGGCTGCCGAAGACCGTGCCCGTGTAGACGTTGGTCGACCAGAACTGGGCATCGATGTTACGTTCGCCGGCCGCTTCATCTCCGTATCCGAAGTCGAAATAATCGGTATCGATGAAGGGGGTCAGCCCCGAGGAGCCCGAACCTATCGAGGGATCCGTGCCGTTGAAATTCATCAGGGAATAGAGTTCCTTGATCGACGGTACACGCCAGTCGTCGTATCCGCAGTAGTGCGCGGCATTCAGGACGTCGGGGTATTCCAGCGCGTCATCGAACGACAGCTTGTCGTCCACATCGATATCCCCGTCGCCGTCCAGATCCGGACTCTTCGTCCACATCAAGCCCGTGACGTGATCGGTGACCGTCCCGTCGTTGTTGTCCGTGTAGTCCGGCTGGTTGCCGAAATACTGGGCATCCTGCCCGTAATAGTCTTCCCCCGCGGCCGGACAACCGATTTCGGAAAAATCGTCGTAGCAGGCGTCCTGACCGGTATCAACCACCAGGCAGGATGAGTTCAGGATATCCGCAATATCCGTCACCGAGTTTTTACAGCCTGTTAAAAACAGGACTGCTGAGACCACCCATATAAAAATCCCACTTCTTCTCATGTCAGAACCTCCGGCGGCTCTACTGTAACTCCTGCCGAATCGAGCCGGGTCGAATTTAAAGAGGATCCCATTCGCACCATCTCAGAAACCTGGACGCTGTTTCCAGTGAAAACTTGTGATTTATTTCAGCTGGTTCCCTGATTTATATATCCGTCGCCCGGATGATCTCGACTACGGCGGCGATATCGGTTTCGGCAACCGGAATCAAGTAAATGAGAGCAGGTGTGAAACAGCAGCCACGTAAACGACATCGGTATGGAACTATTATCGCGCGCAGAATCAGTCCGTTTCCTCGCGTGAAGAATTATTATGTAAACCTGGAGGTTGTGAACGAGCTGTTTGCAATGCCTGGAGCTGATTATCAAGAAGAAATGGAAACACCGTAAACAGTGAGGGAGCGTCTTCCCGCCCGGCGGAGAACGCTGCGTCATCCGATTCTGCTAGCCATCGCCTCGGGAAGCACCCAAACTCGCATCGGCACCCTCCCGCCGCTCGCTCCAGCCTGCAGCATCCCTATCCCCCAAACATCAGCGCTCATATTTCTTCTTGACATGGGAGTATATCTCGTGCAATCTTAATTTGACTGGGCGCCCAATTAATTTATAACGCGCTGAGACACAAGGAGATATCATGGG
>CAZKRK010000048.1:0-29035 GCA_964555035.1 uncultured Victivallales bacterium
GGTTGAATTGGCGGGCGTTTCGCGAACGTAGACCCTTTTCGGATGGGGTCTACCTGGTCGTGCTACTTCGTCTTGCCTCTTCGTCCGGATCCACCGTCCAGAGCCCGCGAACCGGCCGAGCTCAACGGTCACTTCCGATAGACCGACTTCATCTTCCATGTCCTGATCGACTTGATCGCCGCGTCGCCGCCCTCGGAGCAGAGTCGCGCGTAGATCCGGGCGGGGTCGTATGGGCCGGGCGCGGTTGCGACGGCCTGGCGGTCGTTGGCAAAGACCTCGACGAAGTTCTTGTCGACGAACACGCGCAACGTCAGGTCTTCATCCTGTTTGAGCGTGAACGGCGCGTGGACGCGTCCGACCCGGAGGACGTTCTTGTCGCCCACGACGGCGATGCGCATGCCGTTGGCGCCTTCGGCGTCGCAGAGGACATCCAGGCCGAATTGCTTTGCAGCCGGGGCCGGGACGCTCAGCTCCAGTTCGTAGGCATCGCCCGCGACGCTTCCGAGTTTGTGCGTCTTGCCGCTCGTCACGGTAATGCCCTTTTCGACCTTTTCGTCGAACCGCAGCGTCTGCAGCTCGCGCAGGGGACGGATCCGCAGAACGCCGTCCCCGGGCAGCTCCAGCTCGCGCGGCAGCGACTGGACGCCGCCCGGCGCCAGGGGCAGCCGAATCATCCACGCCCACATGACGCGGCGACCGTCCTTGGTCAGCATGGATTCGGGCGCGAAGTACTGGTTGCCGTTCCAGCTCATCATGGCATGGAAGTCGGGCAGATACTTCTCGTCTTTGAAGTCGCCCAGGTAGTAGCGGCACCCCAACCCGTGACTGATACAGAGCAGCAGCCACTTGTTGCCTATCTTGAACATGTTGGCGCATGAGATGTCTTCGCCCCTGGGTACGCCCAGATCGTTGGCAGAGAAGTCATCGTGCAAGAGGTCGCCCAGGTAGCTCCAGTTCTCGAGGTCCTTCGACTTCATCAACTGCGCTTTCTTGCCGCCGGAGAGGGCGTAGTAGGTGTCGCCGTTGAGCCAGCAATCGGGATCCCAGTGGCGCATGCGCGGTTCCTTTCCATCGGCCGCTAACGGGTTCACCGCCACGGGTTTCGTCCACTTGTCCAGGTTGTCGTCCAGACCGTAGGCGATCCAGTTCCGGCCCGACCCCTGGCCGTGGTAGATCATGGCCGGCTTGCCGTCCTTGGTGAAGAACCCCGTGCCGCTGAACATGCCGTGGCCTGTTGTGGGCGGGCAGAGCACGGTCGGGTGCCACGTCCAGTGCACCAGGTCCGTGCCCGACACGTGTCCGAATGCGAAGCCCGTGTGATTGCGATAGATGTAGTGCAGGTGGTAGCGGCCCTTCCAGTAGAAGGCGGGATTCGGATCGCCCGGATGGGGGCTGCCCGGACCGGGGTGGCACAGGTGGTAAGTCAACCAGTCGGCCGGCGGCTCCTTGGGCCACGCCGGGGTCTCGGGGATGTAAGGTCTTTTCGCGATCATTACTGCTCCTTTGCCCAACACCAGCGCACCGCCGTCAAGCCTGGCTCCGCCCTGGAAAGTGATCTCGGGAAATCGGTTCTTGTGATCCTTGACCGTGTCTCCTTTGAAATCCCACCACGCGTACGGATCGATCGCCGACTTCTTGTTCGGCGCCAGCGCTTTCAGTTGCTCCACGGACAACGCCCGGCCGTAGATGCGCGCGTCCTCGATCGCGCCGCCAATGCTGCTGCCGGCACCGCCGGCGCCCACGTGTCTCAGGCCGAACACGACAAAGTTGTCCTTGCCGCTGAGCAGGTCGATGTTCTTCGCCTCGTGAGATGCGTACAGTTCCCCGTTGCGGTAGAGCGAGATCCGGTTGCCCTGGTAGACAATGGCCATCTGCAGCAGCGACTTGCCGTCCGTGGTCTCGACGGGATAGTCCTTCTGGGACTTCTGCGTACGGCGGAAACTGTCGCTGCCTGCCATCCATCGGTCGGTCGCCAGCTCGGCAAAGACGATCCCGTCGAAGGTGTGCCCGCGTTGAACCGTCAGGACACTCCCGGCGCGTTGGCTCCTGTCCGTGAGCCTGACCCAGGAGACCAGGGTCTTGTCCGTGTTCGCGGCGTGCGCCGCGCAACCGATTGCCAATACCTGTACGCTTGCCAGAAATGCCTTTTTCATCGTCACTCACTCCTTACTGATTGAGAGGGCGCATGGCAGATCTGGGGGGCATCTGACATGTGCCCGGAAGCATAGCCTGTCGAATCGCCCCGTAGCAATGGAATCCAGCGGATTATCGCGATGGTTTTGTGCGCCTGCCTGGGGCCGGGCCACTGCTGGTTGCTCACTCTCCGCTCGCCCTTGCCCTTCCGCTCCGCTCCAGGGCTTGCGGGCGCACTACAAACACTGCGCACCCCTCACGCATGCGCGCCGTTTGTAGTGCGCCCGCAGGCCCTGTAGCGGAGCGGAAGGGCAAGGGCGAGCGGAGAGTGAGCAACCAGCAGTGGCCCGGCCCCAGGCAGGCGCACAAACCGCAGACGCGACCGGGACGTCGTCCTACAGCTTGCCCGCGCTGATGTGGTCGGCTATGCTCTCGAGGTTCTGTCGAGGAGTCCGGAGGATGAAACACTACCTGGATTTGATCGCTCCCTGCTCCGCCATCCTCATGAACGAAGGAAACGAAACATGAGAGAAGTAGTCCTTAGCCTGATACTGCTTGCCGTCGTCGGAGTCTTGTCGTGCTTTGCGGAGAGGCCGAGCCCCCCGAATTCCGTGGTCATCATCAGCGACGACCAGGCCTGCCACGACTTTGGCTTCATGGGGCATCCGGTCGTTCAGACGCCGCACCTGGATCGCCTGGCCGACCAGAGTCTCGTGTACACACGCGGCTACGTGACGAAGAGCCTGACGTTGGAGAAAGCCGGGTTTGTCGATCCGGCGGATGAGTACGGGCCGCGCACCTGGTGGCATTGGCTCAATGAGAACGTCAGCAAGGAGGGGATCACCAGGGACCTCGAGGCCATGAAGCAAATGGGCTACAAGGGGGCGCACGTGGTGAATCTCCCGCAAGGCGGTCCGAATGCGGTGGAGGGGAAAGACGTGTTCGGCTCTCCGGTCTGGATGGAGAAGGTGGAGCACGCCGCGAAGGAGTGTCAGCGGCTGGGACTTGAGCTGAGTTTCGGCAGCTGCGTGGGCTGGGTCGCGGGCGGTCCCTGGATCCCCGCGGAACTGTCCATGCAGGATATCGTTTGGCGGCACAAGTTCGTCAAGGGTCCGCTCAGCGGTTCTGTTCAGCTTCCGCAACCGACGAAGAACCGCGGCTATTACCGCGACATCGCGGTGCTGGCGTATCCCACGCTTCCGGGCGAAGCGCAGCCGTTGGCGGAGCTGGGCACAAAGGTCACTTCGGACCTGCCGGGCATCGACTGGTCGGCGGCCATCGACGGCGATGCCGAAACCTCCGTGGAACTTCCCCGCTGGAAGCCCGGTGAGACGAGCCGCTCCATTGTCTTTGAATTCAAAAAGCCGGTGACGGTCCGTTCCCTCAGTCTGCAGATGCACGAGGACAGCGAGAGCCGCCTGCTGAAGCTGTTTGCAAGCAATGACGGGCAGCAATGGCAGTACCTGACCAACACGCACCGCTGGATGAAGCATTTCGATCCCCGCCGCGAGGAAATGATCGAAGGGTTTGCGGATCGAACGGCGCGCTTTGTGAAGCTGGAACTGATGGCCCCGAACCCGAAAGTCGGCATGAAGCTCTATGAAGTGAACTTCCTCTCCGCCCGTTTGAATCGGCTGCATACCAAGGCAGCCCGTCAGCGCACACGACCGGCGGTTTCCAATCCGTCCGTGCAGGTGGTTCCCGCCGACCAGCTTGTTCGGATGGATCGGATCCTCGACCTGACCGGGAACCTGCAGCCGAACGGCACGCTGAAGTGCAGCCTTCCAGCGGGGGAGTGGACGATCCTGCGCTTCGGCCATACCTCCAACGGGAATGAGATTCACCCGGCGGCGACGCATACCAGCGGGCTGGAGACCGACAAGATGAGTGTCGAGGCGCTCACGTACCACTTCAAGCACGGTGTCGTCGATGCGGTCTTCGAGCGGTTGGGCGATCTGACCGGCACGACGTTGGTGGAGATGAACATCGATAGCTGGGAGGCGAACTGCCAGACATGGACGAAGAAGTTCCCCGAGGAGTTTCGGAAGCGACGCGGCTATGACCTGCGCAAATGGCTTGTCACCCTGACCGGACGCTTTGTCGGGAGCGTCGATGAGACCGAGCGTTTTCTGTGGGACTACCGCCGCACGATTGGCGACCTTCTGGCAGACAATTTCTACGGCGCCTTTGGGGAGTACATCCGTGCGCGGGGCCTGAAGCTCTCGGCCGAAGCGCCCGGCATCGGCATCCCGATTCAGTGCGACCAGATCCAGGTCCAGGGCCTGATGGATATTCCGCAGGGCGAGTTCTGGCTCAGCGGGCCGCACAACCCGGAGTATCCGCACTGGTCCGGTGGGCAGGACAATACCAAGGAGGCGGCTGTGGCCGCCCACGTCTACGGCAAGGAGGTCGTATCGTGCGAGGCCTTCACGTCCTTCGGGCACCATGACGGTTTTACCCAGTATCCGCACATCCTGAAGCCGGTCGGGGACCGTCAGTTCTGCAAGGGCATGAACGAGATCGTGTTTCACCGCTATGCGCACCAGCCCGACGAACGTGTTCCCGGGATGGGGCTTGGGCAATTCGGCCTGAACCTTGAACGCACGACGACGTGGTGGGAGCCGGGCCGCGAATGGATCGCCTACCTGCGGCGTTGCCAGTACATGTTGCGCCAGGGCCGATTCTTCGCCGACGTCTGCTACTACTATGGCGAAGACGTCCCCGGTAGCGCCTACTACTTTGCGACGAGAGCGCTCGATCCGCGTCAGATGATGAAGCCGGTCTTGCCGAAGGGTTACGACTACGACGTTTGCGATCGGATCGCCTTCGATCGGATGAGCGTTGAAGACGGCAAGGTGGTTCTGCCGAGCGGCATGCGCTATGCCTACCTCGTGCTGCCGGATCATGCCCGGTACACACCGGCGGCACTGGGGAAGGTGCAGGAACTGGTGGAGGCAGGCGCGACCGCGATCGGCCCGCGCCCGTCACGCTGTCCGTCGTTGACAGGGTACCCCGCCGCGGATCGCCGGATTCGGAAAATCGCGGCGGAACTGTGGCCCGACGGCACCGGTGAGCGTCGCGTCGGCAAGGGGCGTGTGATCGCCGGCAAGCCGTTCGAGACCATACTGGCCGAGGACTCGGTCGGTCCCGATTTCCAGTCCGGAGCCGACGATGTCTGGTACATTCACCGCAAATTGGGCGACGGCGACATGTACTTTGTTGCCTGGCAGGAGGACCGGACGAAAGACCTGACGCTCACCTTCCGCGTGACCGGCATGGCGCCGGAGATCTGGAATCCGGTGACTGGAAAGAAAGCAACTGTTGCGACGTACGTGGACGACGGCGCCGCCACCACGATTCCGTTCAAGATGGATCCATACGGTTCCCGCTTCATCGTCTTCCGACCTGCCGCCGGAGAAAATTCGATTGTCAAGCTCACCAAGGACGGGCAGCCGGTCTGTCTGGATGGCAATGGTCCGCGGTTCACCGCCTGGGAGAATGGACGCTACGCCGCTGAGTTCGAAGACGGCTTGAAAGCGCAGGTGGCTGTGAGCGACATTCCCGCTCCCGAGACCGTTCCCGGAAAATGGGCCGTTGCCTTCCAGAAGGAACGTGGCGCGCCGGAGGGGCCGGTTGCCTTCGATACGCTGGCCTCCTGGACTGACCACGTGGAAGAGGGCATCAAATACTTCTCAGGCACGGCAACCTATGAGAAGGGCATCAACGTGAGCAGAGAGCGGCTGCGGGGCGGGCGTCGCGTCTGGTTGGACCTGGGGCAGGTCAATCACCTGGCCGAGGTCTTTGTGAACGACCGGCGGCTGGGCGTCCTGTGGAAGCCTCCGTTCCGCGTCGATGTCACCGATGTCGTAAAACCCGGAGCCAACAAGGTGGTGGTCAAGGTGACCAACTGCTGGAAGAACCGTATTCTCGGGGATCTGAAACGTCCCGCCGATCAGCGAATCACCTGGACGCTCTATCCGTTCTATCACAACGAGCCTGACGCCCCGCTGATGGAATCCGGCCTGCTGGGACCGGTGCGCGTGTTGAGCTCGGCGTCCGTTGTTCTGAACCCGGGGAGATGACACGAAAAAGCTGTTCAAAGCCAGTGATCTGGGCGATCGGCTGGAGCTCGGGGAGGAGATGCGTCTGCCATAGGAAGACGACCTGAAATGGCAGCCTTTGACGGAGAGAGCAGACGACCTGTCATCCCGAGCGTAGCGCAGCGGAGTCGAGGGATCTCGAGACTTGCGATAACGTCCGGAGTGGTTTCCAATTCCTGAGATCCCTCGACTCCGCTACGCTGCGCTCGGGATGACAGGTCGTCTGTGGTGAGGGGACGGAGTACCAGGTTCCCGGCGAACAGCTAGTCATGGCGTGTCGGCTGAATGCCGCTGACCATCCCAACGGCGCGCCACCAACCACCCCCAACGCCCGCGGCTTCGCACCAGGCACGCACCACCCCACAGAAACGCCGCGGCGTGATTGAGGTGTGGCTAGTCGTTGATCCGCAAGACACTGCGAAAAACGTGGAAGTTCGGACTTCCGTCAGCTCCGCGGTTCGAGGAGCCATTCCATGAGGTCCGCGACGTCTGCGCCGGCAAGCGGCGTGGGGCGAGGCGTCAGAATCAATCGCCGCGCATTGGCGAATTCCCGGCTCGTCAGGGCCGTCAACGAACGTACCTCGCGTTTGAGAGTCTCCTCATTGTCCATCTGGTAGGTCACCTGAATAGCCAGCTCGGGATTTTCGCAAGCTCTGTAGGCGATGAAATCGACTTCGTGTCCGGTGCGAGGGTGTCTGAAGTAGGAGACCTCGTATCCGCGACGTTTCAACTCCCAGTACACAATCGCTTCCAGAGCGCGCGTGGTCTGCAGCCTTGTCGGAGAAGCCACGACGTTGGCCAAGGCCCAATCGGCGCAGAACACCTTGCGCGGGTTCTGGCTGATCTTGGCTTGAGATGGCGAGTAGATCGGCACGAAGTCGAACACGTAGTTCGCCTCCGCCAGATGAGCGAGGGCGTATAGTTGCCTCTTATCGACCTTCACCTGTATGCCTGCGAGTGCGTCCAGCATCCTCTTGTGCGTGTACGGTCCGGTGTTGTTCTGGAGCAGACGAAAGAGGTAGTGTTTGACCAGAATCGGGTCCGTCGAGCGCGCCTTTTCGAGGAAGTCGCTGGCCACGATCGTCGAGCAATATGTCTTGAGAAGCAACGCACGGTCTCTGTCCGTGGACAGTTCATGCAACCCCGGGAAGCTACCCCACCGCATATACTGCTCAAACAGCTTCTCAACTACAGCTCTCGCTTTCGGGGACCAACGGGCCGGGACGGTGTCCGCTTCGTGCCACTGGCAGAATTCGCGAAACGATAGCGGGTAGATATGCTCGGCGATCGACTTGCCGCGTAGCTGTCTGTCCACGCGGTCCGGCTCGAGATCGGCACTGGAACCGGTGACAAGCACGCGACTGTTCTTCCTGCGGAGCAGTCGAAGGACATATCCCTCCCAACCCTCGATCTTGTGGAGCTCGTCAAACACGTACAGAACCGTCTTCGAGTGGGTCTCCGGATTGATCTGCAGCAGGGCCTCGTCGATCTGCGACAAGTGCCTGACTCCAAGAGTCATCAAACACTCATCGTCGAAGTGAAGGTAGCACACTTGATCGAGACCCTCGATTTCGCCGGACTTTACGAGCTGGTCGATGACCTGATAGGTGGCGTACGTCTTCCCGCTCTTGCGCACGCCCACAAGCGTAGTCACCGTATCCTTGAAGAACCTCGTAGCGAACGACCGCTCCAGATAGGGCGGAAGTCCGTCATCGCGGAACTCCTGCAATCTGGAGCGGATCAACGTATGGTGGCTATCTGTCATGTCGAATGGACTCCAGCTTGACTTCTACCATGCGTCAAATAGAAACACAGTGAGCTCTCATGTCTACTACAATAAGTACATGCTGCGTCCCTATATGTCAAGCAAGGATATGAACGACGGGGCGTCCCATCCGCACGACCCGGAAGGGGAATCCGTCGATAGTCCGCCTCGATAGTCCGCCTGTCCCCGCTCTCCGAAAAATGGGAAGGTAGAAAGATGGGAGAATTGACTGTATCATCTTTCTACCATTCCATCTTTCTGCCTATCATCTCCTACACGGAGCTGAGCCGGATTCCTTGTTTTTCTCGCGCCCCCCGCCCGGTCAAGGCATTAGAATGGCAGCCTTTGACGCACAGAGCAGACGACCTGTCATCCCGAGCGGAGCGGAGCGGAGTCGAGGGATCTCGAGACTTGCGATCACCCCGGGCGTTTTTCCAATCCTCGAGATCCCTCGACTCCGCTCCGCTGCGCTCGGGATGACAGGGCGTCTGTAAAAAGGTAAGGGACACACCTGAATGGCACTTTCGGCATGTCCCTTCCGTCTCTTTCCCTCTCTCAAATCACGGGACCAGGGGGGTGCGTCCGCGCGCCCCACCGGGTACCGTGGATTTGATGGTTGGCATCCGGTCTGTCAATGCGCCTTCTTCGCCTGCATGTACAGACGGAGAACGGCATTGATGCGGGTCTGGTACCCTCTGCCCTGGTCCTTGAACCAGTCGAGTACGTCTGCGTCGAGTCGCAACGAGACTGCCTTCTTGTTCTCAGGCATCCGCAGTGTCGCGTTCTTGAAGAACGCGTCATCCAACGGCGGGATGTCCGAAACGTCGATCTCTTCGTCCTTGATTCGACGGAGACGAGCCCAGTCAGTGCCGGACTTCTTCTTGGTAGCGTTTCCTCTCATGACGTAGCGCCGGTCGTGCGGAGATGAACCGCACTCGGTCCTCCTCTATCCACTCAACATACACAACGACCGCCACGATGTCCTGCATCAGACCGATGCCGATCCATCGGTCTTCACCGTAATCTTCTCGATCGTCGAGACTCGTGAGCATGGGATGGCCGAAGACCTCGGTTGCGTCGGCGAAGTCAATCCCATGCCGACGCATGTTCTCCCGGTTCTTCTCGTCATCCCGGTGCAGTTTCCCTGCCGAGTTGTCCGAGGCCCCAGCGCCTTGGGGCGGGACGGATTCTCACGGCGTCACGTTCTCGTACCAGACGACATTTTTCGATGCGCGGCCGGCATTGAGGAGGTCGAGGTCGCCGTCGCCGTCCATGTCTAGCGAGCGCAGGTCGTAGCTCTCCTGCGCCTCGTCGAGCGTATGGATCTTGAAACACCCCTTGCCGTCGTTTTCGTACCAGCGCACCCACCTGCTTTCGTACCCGCAACCGGCCGCGTCGAGGTCGCCGTCAAGGTCATGATCGCCCACCGTCAAGCTGTGGGGCGACCTGATATCGGGGTCAATCTCGTGGATGGTCCAGGTGGGGTTCTCGAACCACAGCACGCCCGCGCTGTGTCCGCGCGATGCCACCCAATCGATCTTGCCGTCCCCGTTCAGGTCGCCGGGGAGGATATTGGTCGCGGCAAGCTGGTTCTCAGCCAGAATGGTCTTCTTCCACGGTCCCCTCACTCCGTCTCTGCCGGGATTCTTCCAGAAAGCGAACCAGTTGCCGTCGGCAAAGGGCTTGCCCTTCGCCCCCACGGCGATCTCCTTCCAGCCGTCGCCGTCAACGTCGGCGGCTCCCATGTAATGACTCCCGCCGCGGGCGTCGCCGTCGGCAAAGATGTAGCGCTCCCATTGCTCCGCATTGTGGGGGTTCTTCGGCACGCGGAACCAGGCCATCGAATCCCCCAGCCCCTTCTCGGGCTCGAAGTTGTTGACGATGAGGTCATCCCTGCCGTCATTGTCGACGTCCGCGGTGAGCAGGCAGTGGATGCCCGTGATCTCCGGATCGATGGAACGCGGCGTCCAGGCCCCCTTCAGCGCTTCCTCTCTTCCGGGATTCTCCAGCCAGAAGGGATGTCCGTTGGAGAGCGAACCCGCCCAGTCCGGGTCGCCGTCCCCATCGGCGTCGATCACGGAACTGTGGATACAACCGTGCCTGCCCCTGGGAAAGCGATAGAGGATGACTTCCTGCTTCCAGTCCGGGGCGACGAACAGACTCACCCTGCCGTTGAAGCTCGCGATCACGTCGAGAAGCTTGTCTCCGTTGGCATCAAGAGCCACGGCGGTATTGCAGTGCCCCTGTTCCATGACGACGTGCTTCTTCCAGGTTCGAGCATCCGCCCTGCCGCACAGAATGACCATTGCCGCTATGACGATAGAGATTCGCATACCTGAATCTAGCCGGTACGACCGCGGGGACTCAACAAGAATCGGTCTCATTCGGCGGAAGATCATCCGGGATAGACCGGCCTGCGCGGGTGCGTCAGCACGTTCTCCTGCCGCGGTTTGAGCAGGCGCACGGCCGACAGCCAGTTGGCCACGTTCTTGGTTTTCCGGGTGAAGTTGTTGGAACCGAAGGAGAAGACGGCGCCCATCTCCCCGGCCTTGCGCAGAAAACGCTCCCGCGCGAAGGCCGTACCGAGCTGGACTTCGAGGGCGACGCCCTTTGCAATAGCCTTGGCAATCACGGTCTGCATGCGCTTGTCGGTCCACAGCCGGTCATACTGGCTCGCAATGCACTTCGGCAGGTACGTCGGGTTGGCCAGAATCGAAACGGGCTCATCCAGAATGCGGAGGTTGTGCCGCATGTACTCTTCCATCCAGGCGTCGGGATCGTCAATCGCGACGTCCTTCTGCCATAGCCGCCGCGGCTTGCCATCTTTCGTCACCCCCATGATCATGGTGTCGGCCAGGACATAGTCGAGCCGCTCGAACGTTGCCCGGTCGATCTGCTTGAACCAGTCACGGTCGTTGACCTGGATGCCGACACGAATCGGTCTTCCCTCGATCCGCACCTTCCTGGAGGCGGTGATGAAAGCGGCCAGATCTTCGCCGGACTTCAGCGGCCACTCGCGGCCGAAGTTCCTCAGCACGCAGCTCCCGATCCCGCCGACCGCTTCGCGTTCCGCCGCCATCTCGGGGGTCATGCCCCCACGGATGTGAATGTGAAAATCCGTAAGAACCAGTTCCCGCGAGTCCAGCTCCGCGCGCAACGCGCTGAACTCCGCGCTGTCCGGATAGACATAGCTCTTGGACTCGGCCGCCGCACCGCGTCCGCCCAGGGGGCAGGCGCCCAGCCCCGCGGCCAGGGATGCCTTCACAAAAGTCCTCCGTTTCATGGCAGTCGTCCTCCTTGTCTGTCAGCCACAAAGTCTGCTCCAAGCGCAGCCTGATGTAAAGCCGAGACGGAGAACCGTGGGCAACGCGTGCGCCCCAAGGCGCGCGGCGTCTTGGACCGTTCGGCAGGGAAACTGCAAGCCCGCCCTGTCATCCCGAGCGGAGCGTAGCGGAGTCGAGGGATCTCGGGAATTGGGAACCACTCCGGACGTTGTCGCAAGTCTCGAGATCCCTCGACTCCGCTACGCTCCGCTCGGGATGACAGGCAGGAGTTGGAGTTTCCGGTCAGGTCGTTGAAACTGAACCGATAACCCTTCACAAAGGCAGCATTGCGCGCTACAAGCTAAGGCCACCGGAGAGCCTGCGCTCGGGATGACCGGCAACGTGAACGGTACGGGCTGCCTCCTCCAGAGATTCGGCTCGCGGTACTACGCATTGTTTGACATCCGGCAGGACGGCAAATCGAGAGTTTGAAACGGGGATGTCGTGTGGTATGTTCATGCCATGAAAAGGGCGACACATACGCAGGGGAAAGAAGCCTCCGAGAGCGGTGTGGATGTCGGGCAGATCAGGGAAATGCTTCGACTGACGCCGACGCAACGGTTGCGGAAAGCGTGGAAGTTCAGGCAACTGGCCGTGGAGATGCAACGTGCCGGCGGATTACGGGCAGATCATTAGGCCTGGAAGACGTAATACGTTCCAAGAAGGCCGCCGGCCGCGCCAAGGATAAGGCGACCCTGCCGGTGCTGGAAGAGACGCTCAAGCTGCGTCGTTCTCGGGAGCAGTAGGCTTGATGACGTGCCACCGCCCTGACGAATCTCCTGTTCTTCTGCGCAAAACGCGCAAGACTTGCAGCGCACGGCACCAAAGGAGCACAATGAAAGACCGTACCACCCGAAACACTGTTCTTGCCATGGCCCTTGCGGGAGCCACGCTTCCGGCTCTGACGAACCTTGGATGGTCCGCGGAGCCCGAAACCGGGCCGAATGTCATCCTGGTCTTCATTGACGACATGGGCTGGTCCGATTTTTCGTGTTTCGGGAATCGCGACGCCAAGACCCCGCATATCGACACGCTCTGTGCGGAGGGAATTGCGTTCGAACAGTTCTATGTGAATTCCCCCATCTGTTCGCCTTCGCGCACGGCGATCTCCACGGGGACCTATCCTCAGCGTTGGCGCATTACGTCGTACCTGGCACATCGCAAGGCCAATCGGAATCGCGGCATGGCGCAGTGGCTGGACCCGAGGGCGCCCATGCTTGCCCGCAGCCTCAAGCAAGCCGGCTATGCCACCGGTCACTTCGGCAAGTGGCACATGGGCGGGCAACGCGACGTGACCGACGCACCGCAGATCAGCGAGTACGGCTTCGACGAGTCGCTGACCAATTTCGAAGGGCTCGGCGCGAAGCTGCTGCCGTTGACGAAGACGCCGGACGGCAAGGTCGGCCGGATCTGGGCGGATGCCGAGCGGCTTGGGAAACCGGTGATCTGGATGCAACGTTCGAAGATCACGGGCGGCTTTGTCGACGCCGCCGTCAAGTTCATGGACACGGCCCGTAGGAACGCCAAACCGTTCTACATCAATCTCTGGCCGGATGACGTCCATTCCCCGTTCTGGCCTCCGGTTGACAAATGGGGCGACGGCAGCAAGCGCGAGAAGTACCTTGGCGTTCTCGAGACCATGGACACTCAATTGGGAGTGTTGTTTGACTACATCAGGAACAGCGAACAGTTGCGGAGCAATACGCTGATCCTCGTCTGCTCCGACAACGGCCCCGAGAAAGGCGCCGGAAGGGCGGGACCGTTCAAGGGATTCAAGACCCACCTCTACGAGGGGGGCATCAGATCGCCACTGGTCGTGTGGGGTCCCGGCCTTATGAAGAAGTCGGCGATGGGTACGCGAAACAAGGAGTCCGTGTTCGCGGCCATCGACCTGGCGCCGTCATTGGCTCGGCTGTGCGGGGCGGCGAAGCCGGACGGCAAAGAGTGTGATGGCGAGGATCTCCTCGATACTCTGCTGGGCAAATCCACGCAGTCGCGAAAGGCCCCGATCTTCTTCAGCCGGCCGCCGGATCGAAAGAAGTTCTACGGATTCGAGGACCTCCCCGACCTTGCGGTGCGACACGGCAAGTGGAAACTACTGTGCGACTATGACGGCAGCCGGCCCGAGCTGTACGACCTCTCCGCGGACCCGGGCGAAAAGACGAATCTCGCGAAGTCGCAGGCTGCAACAACCCGGGAACTGGTGGGCAACGCCGCGGCGTGGTGGCAGTCCATGCCGTGCAACCCGGGTGCGGGGAAGCGGGAGTAACGGCGCATCTGCGGTTTGCCTCATCGCTTTTTTCTTTGTCATGCCCATGCGCGGAACGGATTTCAGCGCTACGCGTGCCAACGCCCGTCTTGGCGGTTATTGCCTGAGCACCTCGCGACACATTCAGCCGCCTGCATTTGCCGGAGTCACCTCGAGCCTACCCGGATTCGGTAGAAACGTATGGACGGCGCAGTTTGCGGAGCCCAGGCGGGGTGGTGGATCCCGCGTGGTTTGGAACCGTCCTGGGAAACGGTTCTACGGAACGCCGCAACGAGTCAAGTTTCCAATCTGGGCCATTGCTTGTGAAGCGGGTCTCACTGTACACTCCGGGTCCGCATGAAGCCAGTCAATGAAGCTACGGGAAAGGACAAGATATGTTCAAACAGCTACTGATCACAACGTCATGCATCGCATGCACGTCTGCGACTCTCCATGGAGAGGTGGTGGGGGGTAGGGATGGCGAGTGGCGGTCGTTCTGGATAGGGGCTTCGTCTGAGTCGGCGCCAGAGGGGCAGCAGGCCGGCGGCAAGAAGGCCGCGGATATAGTGATCGGGAAAGCTCTCTATGGCGTCAAGGGCAATCCGGCGAAGCAGGTCGATCTGACGGAAAAGCTGCGGCGGATGGTCTCGGCCGGTACGCTCTCGGTCAAGGCGGACAACGAAACCGCGGGACGGGATCCCGCCTATATGACCGTAAAGACCTTGGAGCTGGAATACACCGTTGATGGGAAACCGGTGAAAAGGTCACTTGCGGAGAATACGGAGCTTGATCTCGCCACGGGCAGGACCAGGGCGGCCGTCGCCCGGGCGCCGACAGAGAAGACCGTCAACCAATGGACCTGCTATCGCAGAGTCGTGCACCTCGAAAAGGCCCCCCGTCGTGCGGTCGCGCGGATTGCCGCCGATTCCAAGTACTGGTTGTGGATCAACGGTGAACTGGTGGTCTTTGAGGGGCAATTGAAACGCGGCCCGACGCCGGATGACACGTACTACGACCGGGTCGAGTTGACCGGGCGCTTCCGGAAGGGGGAGAACACCATCGCCGTCCTTCTCTGGTACTTCGGCAAGCATGGCTTCAGTCACAAGAGCAGCGGCAAGTCCGGCCTCGTGTTCGACGCGGAGCTGGATGGGAAGCCCCTGCTCAGCGACCGCGGCTGGAAGGCCGTGATCCATCCGTCCTTCGGCGATACCGGGAAACCGCACCCGAATTTTCGTCTGCCCGAATCCAATATCAGGTTTGACGCGGGCAAGGACATGCCGGGCTGGCAGAACCCGGGGTTTGATGACTCAAGCTGGCGCGCGGCCGCTGAATACGGGCGACCGCCCCGCGGGCCGTGGAACCGGCTGGTCGAACGTCCGATTCCGCTCTGGAAGGACTATGGACTCAAGGACTACGTCAACGCCGAGGATCTGCCGACGGTTTCTGACGGCAGCACTATCAAGGCGAAGATCCCCTACAACGCGCACGTCACGCCCTACCTCAAGGTCGAGGCCCCGGCAGGACAGACCATCGACATCCGCATGGACAACTACAAGGGTGGCGGGCCTCCCAATGTGCGTGCGGAGTACGTGACACTGCAGGGCGTCCAGGAGTACGAGAACCCGGGATGGATGAACGGACACGAGGTCCACTACACCATTCCGGCCGGGGTCAAGATCCTCGCGCTCAAGTATCGCGAGACGGGGTACAACTCCGAGTTCACCGGCACGTTCGAGTGCGACGACGATTTTTTGAATCGCTACCGTCAGAAGGCGCTCCGCACCCTGTATGTCACGATGCGGGACACCTACTACGACTGTCCCGATCGGGAGCGTGCCCAGTGGTGGGGCGACATGGTCAATGAAATGGGCGAAGCGTTCTACGCGCTGGATCCCCGCGGCGGTCACCTCGCCCGAAAGGGCATCCTGGAGCTCGCGAACTGGCAGAGAAAAGACAACACCATCTTCTCGCCCGTGCCCGCCGGCAACTGGAACAAAGAGCTGCCGATGCAGATGCTCAATTCGGTGGGCTACTTCGGGTTTTGGACCTACTACCTGTACACCGGTGACATCGAGACGATCCGCGCGGTCTACCCTGCCGTCAAGCGGTACCTGGCCGTCTGGAAACAGGACGGGAACGGCCTGGTTGTACCGCGCAAGGGTGGCTGGACCTGGGGTGACTGGGGAAAGAACAAGGACATGACCATCCTCTTCAACGGGTGGTTCTACCTGGCGTTGAAGGGACAGCTGAACATGGCCCTTGCACTGGGTGAGGAGGGGGATGTTGAGGCAATCCGCGTTAGAATGGCCGGCATCGAGAAGAGCTTCAACAAGACCTTCTGGACGGGCAAGGAGTATCGCTCGCCGGGATACAAGGGACAGACCGACGATCGCGGCCATGCCCTGGCGGTCCTGTCGGGATTGGCCGGGCCCGACAAGTACGAGGCGATTCGGCAGGTGTTCAGGACGTCGTACCACAGCAGCCCCTACATGGAGAAGTACGTTGGGGAAGCGTTGTACGCGATGCGCTTCGAGGGCGACGCGATCGCCCGCACAAAGAAGCGCTTCAAGGAGATGACCGATCACCACTACACGACCCTCTGGGAAGACTGGCGGATCGGCGGTTCCGGCGGCGGAACGATCAATCACGCCTGGTGCGGCGGCGCGCTCACGCTGCTGTCGCAGTACGGCGCCGGGATTGCGCCGGAGAAGCCGGGCTACGAAACCTATCACGTGCTCCCGCAGCTCGGTCCCTTGAAACGAATCAAGACCACGGTCCCCTCGGTGAAGGGCGATATCCCGGTGGAGCTCGTGGATGACGGGACCAGCTTCGCCATGACACTGACATCCCCCGCGGATACCACGGCAATCATCGGCATCCCCAAAGGGGGCGGCGCCCCTGTCACAAGCATCACGGCAAACGGAACACCGGTCTGGCGCGACGGGAAACCTGACAGGAGGGTGCAGGGGTTGACCTTTCTGAAAGATGCAGAGCACTACATCAGGTTCTCTGCCTTGCCGGGCACATGGTCGTTGATTGCGCAGAGAGGAAGTCGGTAGAGGCAACGCAGAAGGCGATGGTCAAGCTGTTGAAGAAGTGACCGGTGCATCTGAGGGCGATTCCGAAATCCCGGAGGCAGGCTTTTGCCGTTCAGTGGATGACAGTCTCAGACCTCCTTACTTCTCTATCGTGACGCGTGACGGCATGCGCGTTGTAACGGCTTGACTCTCGGAACATTACACAGTGCGTGCACGTTGACGCGTCGTTCCAGCGACCGGAAAATGGGAATGACACCGTGCCGGCAGCGGTAGCCCCGGAGGGGCGACAGAGTAAAGCCTGGGGTGGAGCGTAGCGGAACCCCAGGACACCGGCGCAAGCATGGAAACAAGCCCCGGAGGGGCGGCATAGGCGGCACGAAGACGTATGCCGCCACGCACAGCCCAGCGGTCGAACCAGGCGCATATGTCGCCCCTCCGGGGCTCACCGGGTTTGCCGACTGACGGATCCTGGGGTTCCGCTACGCTCCACCCCAGGCTTTACTATGTCGGCCCTCCGGGCCTATGGACGGCGCTGCACTTCCACCACCGGAGTTGCCGGCGGATGTGGACAACTGGAGAACCTCTTCCCGGCACGCCGCCACCGTCTCGAAGATGCAGGCTAGCGACCAACGACGCGCGGTTGGTTGGACTTGCGACGGGTTGACGGTCGCGAGTCGCGCGTCCTGAAAATCGCGAGTCACGAGTCGCTGGTCGCTAGTCCCCAAAAACCGGAAAAACGCTCCTGCCTCGGAACCACTGCGCACTAATGCTCCCCCTTACAGACGATCTCGTAACTCCCCGCGTCAACATCCAACACCGCG
The DNA here is from genome assembly GCA_964555035.1 of uncultured Victivallales bacterium. Classification (GTDB taxonomy): domain Bacteria; phylum Verrucomicrobiota; class Kiritimatiellia; order UBA8416; family CAYOBW01; genus CAZKRK01. Next base: position 17,429 of record CAZKRK010000048.1, read on the forward strand.
CGGTCCTCTGCCATCTTCAGGAACCTGGTATGCCCGGTCTTGCCGAGCGGGTTGCCGTTTACCGTGACGCCCTCGATATCCTCCGCCGGCACACAGACCGTCGCGGTGGAGTTGGCCGGAATCTTCACCGTCATGATGACGGCATCGCCCTCGCGTCTCCAGTTGCTCTGAATCGTGCCGTAAACGGAGTCGTGGCTGCAGTTCACATAGCTGATCCGTTCAACGAACGTAGGCTTGATAATGGCGTTCTTGAACCCGGGCTTCTTCGGGTCCGGACGGATGCCGGCGAGCCCTTGAATGAACCAGGAGCCGATGTTGTTGTAGCAGTTGTGAATCCGGGATGCCCTGCCGTTCCAGTGCTCCCAGGTCGCCGTCGCCCCGTTCTCGAGCATGTAGCCCCAGGACGGATAGGTCCTCTTGGAGGCAAAGCTGTAGATGAGATCGTCCCGTCCGATACTCTGCAGATACTGAACCATCAGGTAGGTGCCCGAGAGCCCCGTGGAGAGATGCCCCTTGTTCTTCACCATCAGGGTCTCTTCAAACCCGGCAAAGACGTCGTTACGCAAATCGTCCGGAACCACGCCCGCGATCAGAGGCAAGACGTAGGTCACCTGGTCGCCACTGCCGTAGCGCTTGTGTTGAGGGTCATAGAACTCCCTGTGTGTCGCGGCATTCCGAGCTGCGGCCCATTGACGGAATGTCCCGGCATCAGCGGTCTCCCCCAGCACATCCGCCAGCTCGGCGGCCTGCTCAAGGGCATAGGCCATGTACGGATGGATGAAGACCTCGGCATTCCCTTTGTCGTTGGTCCCCTTGGGCGAGGCCCAGTCGCCGAGATACCAACCCCCGCAGAACTTCTTCTGCAGGTTATCAACCGTCTTGCTCTGGGCCAGTTCCAACCACTTCTTGATCGCGGGGTAGTTGCGCCGCACCAGGGCAAAGTCGCCATAGTGATGGTAGTGTTTGACGGTGGCCGCGATGAGGAACCCGCACCAGAAAGGCCCGCCGCCATGACCGGAGGCAGGAGACGTATAGGTGAACCCGCCATCCTCTTTCTGGCCGTCCAGCCAGTCCCGGGTCCATTTACGGAAGAAAGCATCCGAGCGGAGAAAACAGAGTGTCGTGTCCAGGGAGGAGTGCCCGTCGCCACCATAGCCATAGCGTTCGCGCGAGTGGCAGTCCACCTGGTAGCCTCCCAGCATGAGGCAACGCAGGGTGTGCTCCATCATCTCGTAGATCTCGTTCAGCGTTTCGTCGGAGCAACTGAAGGTGCTGGCCTTAGGCAAATCCGTCGTGATGAAATACCCCTTGATGTCCGAGGGAGTGAGTTCACCCTCGGGCGCGTTTCGGATCAGGATGTACCGACAACTGGCATAGTTGAAACGGTTCCTGAACGTCTCGGTTCCACTGCCCCGACAGATGTACTCGCTGGCCTGGCGGAAGCTGTTCAGCTTGCCGATCTGTCCGTTGCTGCCCGGGCTGTACGCATCGCCGAACTCCATCGGCACTTTGTGGCCCTTCGCAGCTTTCGGGAAGGTGATCTCAAAGGTCCCGGTCATGGCCTTGCCCATGTCGACAAGCCACGTCGTCGCGCCGCTCTGCGCGGCTGTCCCGACGATCGCCAGGGCGACCTCGTCGTTCTCCTTGATGCGCCTGGTGATGCTCTTGCCGTTGAGCTCGTACTCGAGCAGAAGTACCTTCTCCGTCCACTTCGCCGGGTCCTTGCCGGCAAAATCGTTGGTCATCTTGAAAGCATGCTTCCTGCTAGCCGCCATCCGCTGCAGCTTCTCACGGATGTCGACCTGCCGGTCCGGTTTTCCGGGGATGCCGTACAGAGCTTTCTTCACTAGGATCTGGGCCTTTTCATTCCCGGCCACCCGAATGTCGCCTGGCGCAGGGTCCCGGCTCAGATTCGTCACCTTCACGGGAGTGATGGTCTCGATGACGCGGCTGCGCTGAACCATCTCCGACGAGACGATGGTGCCCGCAACCTTGGCCGGTTTTGCCTTGGGCCAGTCGCTGTCATCAAAACCGGCGGCGGCCCAGTCGGGTTGGTCCTCGCTTCCATTATGCACCTCGCCGCCAAAATTGCCCCAACGCCACCCGCCTCGATAAGCCAGGGAACTGGCTTTTGCGCGCCAGGTTTCGTCGGTGACGAGGGTTGTCGTCTTCCCTTCGGCATCCAGCATTTCGAGCTGCGCTCGCACAGCGGGTTCCAGTTTCACGCCGGCACCGCCGCGGCTCCAGCCGCTTCCCAGCCAGAAACCGATAGCGTTCTTGCCCTTCTTCAAATGCTTCGTCACGTCATAGGTGATGCAGAAGGTGCGCTTGTTGAATTGGCCCACATGCGGTGCGAATTCATCAACCCCGACCCGCTTGCCGTTGATGAAAAGCTGGAAATACCCCAACGCATTGCAGTAGATGGTGGCCCTGTCCTGGGCAGCATCGAGTTCTACCGTCCGACGCAACCAGGGAGAACTCGTGTTGTCCGTGATCCACCTGGCCTGCCAGTCGCTGTCGGATGCCAGCCCCGCATAGGTCCACACGGCGGGTTCGCTCCAGGCGGATGCCTTGTCCCTCTCATCCCAGATACGCACCGCCCAGTAGCACGGCATGCCGCGCGTGATCTGTTTGCCTCCGTAGCGGATGAACCGACAGGCGTCGGAGGCGACTCTCCCGGTATCCCACAGGTCCGCCTTACGGACCTCAAGCAAACCCGGTTTCGTGGCACACAGCACCTGGTAGGCGCCCTGGGCCGCGCCCTGGGCGCTCGACACCATTCGCCAGGAGAACCGGGGCGTCGCAGTCTCGATGCCCAGGGGATCTACCAGGTCCTCACACCGCAGGTCTGTGACCGGGAAGGAGGCCGAATGGACAGGCGAAGTGTCCGCCGGAACCGGATGGATGCCCGCCAGAAAAATGGTACTCATGACAACCCACAAACAGATGTTCACTTTCATGCGATTACCCTCAACTCTGCGATTCAACACGGAAACCTACTTGCGCGAGTCACTCCCACTCGCGGTCGCCTTCCAGAAAGAAGTCGACTGCTTCAGGTGTTGTCTCGCCGGCTGCTCGATGCCGAACCCGATGACTCCGATGGGGCCTTTATAGTCGAAATCCCTGAGGAACCGAAGGAGTTCCCTGACGTCGTAGCTGCCCTTGCCCAGGGGCTGGATGAGCTTGTCCCAACCCATCGACTTGGTCTCACCGGTTTCGAGCGCCGCAATCATCTTCCCGATCATGGCGTCCATGTGCTGGGTGCAGGCCGCGTACTGCCGGCGACCGGGCTCGATGTGCGAGGCGCGGTCGAGCCATGTACTGATCTTGAGCCGTTCTGCTGTCGTCAGGTTCACGTCCTTGTGCTTCTCGGCGAGCTTGGCAACACGTTCCGCCACGGCCTTGTCCGGCAACCGGACGTTGCCCCTGGAAAGCATGGCCATCAAGGAGGCGCTGCCGGAAAAGACGGTCCCGGACGGAAGGTAGCCGACCGATTCCTTGAAACCTCCCTTCAACGCAGGCGTGTGCCGAGTGGCAACCTTGGCCAGCAACGATTCGTAAGAGGCACTGAACACTGTCCCGGCCGGCGGGGTTCGCGCATCATACAGGCAGGCGTCCTCGAAGAAGGCATCCTGCCGCGTGCTCTGACAGACAACGAGGAGATCGGACGGGTGGGGTTCTATTGAAAAATGTGCCGTTAACGAGGAACCGGGCAGGCAGGTGGAGTGAAACCGTTCAAGATAGGGTTCAAGTGCGGGAGTAGGAGCAGAGAAGGTCACCCTTCGTCGTTTTCTTACTCGCCTTCTTTGACGGTTTCATGTAAACGATCTCCTTGATCCAGCCTTCGCGCTTCGCTTGCTTCCTCCTTTACTCTGCGAGCTACGGCGGACAATACGGCGGACGGGTTGGCCCATCCGAGCGTACACGTGCATATTGGCTAGTGGAAGAACTCTGCAAATCCCAGAAGCGCCAAAGAGGTAAAGACGGTCGAACGGAGAATCACAACGAGGTGGCGGCTATGTACAACATGGTTAAGAAGATCGCAGCGTTCTGTTTTGTCGCGCTGTTCGTGGCGGGAGGCACGGCGATTTGTGCCGATGAAGGCGGATCGGAATGGATCCGTCTGTTCAACGGGAAGAACCTGGATGGCTGGGCAGGCAACCCCGAGGTCTGGCGGGTCGTGAACGGCCATATCGAAGGGAAGGGACCTTCGGCCTATAAGCAGTATCTCAGCAACACGAACCACGTTTTCAGCAATTTCATCCTCGAAGCCAAGTTCTTCCCGGTAAAAGGAAACAGCGGCATCAATTACCGCGGCCATGAGTACAAGGGAAACAACCGCCCCTACGAGACCAGCGGCTACCAATGCGATATTGGTCCGATGGGCGCTCTTTACGACATCTACACCACCAGCTCGAGCGGGCGCTATGGCATTGCCAAGAAGGGTCACAACGAACTGGTCGACTACAAGGACTGGAACACCTTCCGCATCGTGGCCGACGGCAAGAAGCTCGCCCACTACATCAACGGCACGCTTGTCATGGAATTCGAGGACAACGATCCCGAAGGCTTCCGCGAAAAGGGATTCATTGCCTTCGAGCACCACGACAAGAATGTGACCGTCTGGTTCAAAGATATCCGGGTGCGAAGATTGCCTTCAAAGCGGGAGGCGCCGTCGAAAGAAGGTCAGGACCGACCGGAGCACCCTCAATCCGAGACCACGCCCAAACACGAATCGACCGAGATTAACCTGGCCAGGCAAGGCGAGATTATCGCCTCTGTGATGAGGCCAACCGGGGGTGGATCGAAAGATCCGGAGACGATCCGGGACGGGGTCTACAGCAAGAGCAGGTTAGGTGACAGCAAGTTACAATTTGACACCTTTGACGGGGGCAAGGGCTCTCAAACGGAGCACATTGGCTATACCTTCAGAGGCACACACAACTTCAGGACAATCGTATTCGAGGAAGGCAAGCACTTCCACAATGGCGGTTGGTTCGCTGACGGTTCGCTAGGAGTAGAGGTCAGGGAGAATGGCGTTTGGAGGCGGGTCCCGGCCAAGATCGGCCCCGCTTACCCCAAAGGGGACACGAAGTCGGCTTTCGGGAAACCGTCCGAGACCTATACCATTGCTCTGGACGCATCGGGAGATGGCATTCGCCTCATTGGCCTGGCAGGTGGCTCCAAGCCGTTCATCAGCGTCGGCGAATTGGAGGTGTATGAAACAGAGCCGGCCCCGCCGCCGACCGAGGGTTCTGTCTCGCTCCCCGTGGTGGCCGCTGATACGGCGCCCGGCGCCCTCAACCCCGCCGCGGTCAAGATGCTGCGCGCGGCGGGCGTCAAGACAGACCGCATCGTCTTCGCGATGAGAAAGGTCGATGGGGACGGCCACTGGTATGCGAACTTCGGCTGGGACAGCCGTGGCACGAACAGGAAGTACTACCACGACTACGGCACGCTTTCCGTGCTCGACCTGAATACAGGCGAATTGACGCATCTGATTGAAGACAAGAAAGGCGGCGTGCGCGATCCGCAACTCCATTACTCCGGGACCAAGATCCTCTTCTCGTACCGCAAAGGTGGGCAGCCGTTCTACCACCTTTACGAGATTGGCGTGGACGGCAAGAACCTGCGACAACTGACCTCCGGCGATCACAACGACATCGAGCCGACGTACCTGCCGGACGGCGGAATCGCGTTCTGTTCGTCGCGCTGCAATCGCTATGTGAATTGCTGGTTCACCCATGTCGCAGTCATCTATCGCTGCGACGCGGACGGTGGCAACATCCGCCCCCTTTCCTGCAATATTGAACAGGACAATACGCCGTGGGTATTGCCCGGCGGCAGGATCATCTACCAGCGGTGGGAGTACATCGACCGCAGTCGCGTACGGTTCCACCACCTGTGGACCATGAACCCCGACGGCACGGACCAGATGGTCTACTACGGCAATATGCACCCCGGTACGGTGATGATCGACGCCAAGCCGATCCCCGGATCGCGTAAGACGGTCGCTGTCTTCAGCCCGGGCCATGGCAGGAAGGAGCATGAGGGAGTCGTCACGATTGTTGACCCATCCAACGGCCCTGACGACAAGTCGATGGCGAAGCCGGTGAGCAATAGGTCGTACCGCGACCCTTATCCGTTCTCCGAGAAGCTGTTCCTGGTCACACTGAACGAAGAAATGGGGCTACTGGAAGGCAGTGGGAACTATACGACCCTCTGGAAGATGCCGGACACGTACAAACGCGAGAGGCTCTGGCTACACGAACCGCGTCCCGTGCAAGGTCGCAAGAGGGAGAACGTCATCGCACCGCGAGTCTCCCTGGCGGAGAAGACGGGGACAATGATGCTTGAGAACGTGTATATCGGTAGAAACATGAAAGGCGTGAAGAAGGGAGACATCAAGAAGCTGCTTGTTCTTGAAGCACTGCCCAAACCCGTGAACTTCAGCGGCCACATGGAGCCGACATCGATGGGCGGAACGTTCACGCTGAACCGAGTGCTGGGCACCGTTCCGGTCGAGACTGACGGGAGTGCGCATTTTGAGCTCCCTGCCTTGCGCAGCATCTTCTTCGTTGCCCTCGACGAGAACGACATCGCCGTCAAGCGGATGCAAAGCTTCACCACCGTCCAACCGGGCGAACGACTGAGCTGCGTCGGGTGCCACGAGGAACGCGTTACAGCCCCAACCACCCTGAGGAAAGGCATGGCTCTCGCAATGGGCCGACCCGCGAGCAAGATCACGCCGATCCCGGGCGACCTGCCCGACGTCTACGACTTCCCGCGCGACATCCAACCGATCCTCGACAAGCACTGCCTGAAGTGTCACGACGTGAAGCAACATGGAACCTATACCGACAATGGTAAGGAGAAGCCCTGTGGCCCCCTGTCCGGCGGCATCTCGCTGGCCGGCGACCGCGGGCAGATTTTCTCGCACGCATACGCCAACCTGACCATGCTCCGCCAGTTCACTGACGGGCGGGACGGCAACGCCAACAAAGCCCCGCGCACCATCGGCACTGCCGATGCCCCCCTGCTTGACAAGATCTCAGGCGGGCATCACGGCGTGCAGGTCACTGCGCGCGAGAAAGAAATCGTTCGCCTGTGGATCGAAAGCAGTGCTGTCTATGCCGGAACATACGCCGCGTTGGGGTCAGGCATGGTGGTGAGGAGCACCAAGATCCCGCCAACATGCCATGCATGCCACAAGAGCGGCTTGTTCGCTCAGAAATACCCCGGGCTGAAGGGCGGCGGAAAGCCTTACGGCAATTCCGGCGTTGTGAAGTTCAACCGACAGACGCTACTGAACCTCTCGCGTCCGGAATACTCACGACTGTTGCTTGCGCCGCTATCGACAGCCGCCGGCGGGTACGGCATCTGCGAAAAGAAGAGCGGCAAGCCTGTTCTCACATCGCGCGACGCGCCGGAGTACAAATCCCTGCTCGTGCAGATTGACAGGAACGGGAGGGAACTCGACAAAATCAAACGTTTCGACATGCCGGGATTCCGACCCAACGAGCACTATGTGCGCGAAATGAAGCGGTACGGCATTCTGCCCGCATCCCACACGGATTCAGATCCTATCGATGTCTACAAAGTGGATGAGAAGTATTGGCGTTCATTCTGGTATCAGGGTCATTACACAGTGCGTGCACGTTGACGCGTCGTTCCAGCGACCGGAAAATGGGAATGACACCGTGCCGGCAGGTCTCTTCGGGGGTCGGGCATTCACACGGCGCGTACAAAATGAGGTGGAAGTGATAGAAGGTGTTGTCATGGTCCCGTCGCAGTCTTGGGTAGCGCATAGCAGCGTCCTCCGTAGTAGCCAAGAGCGCCCTATTGGGCTCTCTATCACTACAGAAGCTCTCCCAAATTGCCTTTTCTGGAAAGAAGTGCGACTATTTGCCCTGTCCCCGGTTCCCTGGTAGTTTCCCAGATCGCCCAAATCGATCTGCATCACTTCGCGATACAGAAACACCAGGGCATTCAAAGCCTGGGCCTGAGTGGCGGGGGCCACACGCTCCACCAGGGCAAGATGCTCAAGGTACGCCGTGACCTTCACCGGCTCCCGCGCAATCGTCGGATGCTCAGGCGGCAAGTCGTGAAACGCATCGCGCTTTCCCCACCAATCGTAGTCCGCGGCCCAGACGCAATCGGTCATGTCGCAGAACAATACTCGCAGTGCCGAATGCCGCGTACTTGCGGCTTTGCTGCTCTGGGCCAACACATCAAGCTTCCTCGCAGCCGGCGAGATGCGGATGTGGACCGGTGCAACGGGCAAACAGGTCGAGGCCGAGTTCCTCGGTGTATCTCGCGGCCAGATCGTTCTTCGCACACCGGCGGGCAAGCGACTGCAGACGCGGTTGTCGTCCCTGTCGGAAGCGGATCAACAGTACATCACGGGGCTTCTCAAGGAGCAGCGTGCAGCTGAGGCCGCACGCAATCCGAAGCCGGACGCAGAACTCCTCGAGAAATACAAGCTTGCCCACATTGTCCTGTCGTACGAAGAGAACAGGCTTGATCCGAACACACTCGTGGTCTCAGGTACCGTTGCCCTCACGGACAACGAGAACAACGCGAACACTGGAGCCCTGGAGTGCTGGATGCTTGTCGAGAGATCGGATGGTGGGGACAACTGGACGTTTGTTGAGCGCGCCGCCCTCCCAACATCCAGAGGATTGCTCTCCGGCGGAGGCGTATCCAAGCGACCGTCACCATTCAAGGTCGTTATGCAGACTCGCCGCGCAATGACGGACAAGACGAGGTTCCGCGTGCGCCTCCGCAATGGTGAGTTTGATGGGAAGGTGTTTCTCTACGTTACAGATGAGGAGTACAAACTCATCAAGGCGAATGAGTGACATCCCGGGGAGAGTCGAACAAGACGCCTCCAGCATACCCCGTGGGGCGCGCGGACGCACCCCACGGGTCTGCTGAGGCGCGACGTTGGGCATGGACAGATTGACCACAGACGGTCATTGGAGTACCCTATCTGCATGGCGTTGCTTGACGACATCCGAGTGAAGATTGCTGCACGGCAGTACGAGTTCTCAAAGCACGCCGTGGATCAGACGATCATACGGGGCATCAGCGTTGCCGAACCGGAAGAAGCGATATCGAGCCGAGGCGAGGTGATTGAGGACTATCCCGAGGACAAGTACGGACCCAGCTGCCTGATCCTGGGGTTCTCGATGGCTGGCCGACCACTGCACATTCAATGCAGCTACCCATCTCGACCGCTCATTGAAATCGTGACGGTATACGAGCCTGATCGGGACCTCTGGATCGACCTGAGGATTCGGAAGACAGATTGAAGAGGTGACAGAATGAAAGAAACAATGATCGAAACCGAAGTGACCTACACCTTGGAACATGGCGGCAAGTTCTATCTGATCGAGCACGTACCGGCCCGTGTCTGTCGGGAAACCGGCGAGCAGTATTTCGCCCCCGAGACCGTGGAGCACATCCAGTCCCTGGTCAAAGGACGGAAGGCTCCTGAGAAGGTCATCGAGACCCCCGTGTACGAATACGCATGAGGACTGCCCAACGTGGACTTTCTTCGAACTCATGGGTTCTCCATCAACGTGGCACAACTACTGTCATGATTCATTGATATATCCTACGGAACATCCGCTCCGATTCAACACGATTTTCGGAAAGAGACAGAGGAACGCGCATGGCCCCGATTTCGTGGCGCGAGCGGCCCGCCCTGAAGTAGTCCGAATAGGGGGAATTGCCGTGAGTCTGCCCTCGTGGCCCGACTTGGCCATCACGATCGCCCGTGAACCAGGGCCCTTCGGCACGGGCCAGGGCAGGCCCCACCGCCGTCCGGATTCTTGTCCCCGGGGCCGGATTTCGCGTATGGTTCAGTCAAAAGGAGAGGCTCATGAATAACTCGCAACTGATGCGGCCCTGTCTTCTGGCTGTGTGGAGCCTGACGTCGGTCGTCGGCAGTGACGCGTCGAGCGCCGAACAGAACAGAATCGAACTGTTCGACATGGCCGCCATCCGCGACCCCTCAACGCTGGACGTCTCGGCAATCGGAGACTGGCATGTGGTAGATGGGCGAACGCCCTCGCGGCAGAAACTGGTCGAGATCGCCGTAGGCGAGGCGTATCCCGGGAAGGACTATCGAGTCAGGGTTCAGTTTGCCGTACCTGCGGACAAGAAGGCCCAAGGCTTTTCCCTCACCGCGGGTGTGTCGGACGGGGACATCAGAGTAGGCGGCTGCGACGGCGAGCTGATCGAGGCCGGCGTGGGACTTGTGAAGACGCGCATCAGGAACCTCCCAGGCGACCTGAAGCGGCCAAGGGACGAACTGTTCTACAAGACACTTGACCCGCGTTACCGGAACTTCTGGATCTGGCCTGCTACCTATATGCGTGCCATTACGGCCGCCTACGCGGAAAAGGACCATTTCGAAAAAGGCAAAGTCCTGGTATCGGGCGTTTCGAAGGTGGGAGAGACCTCGGCCATTACCTTGATCAATGACGAACGGGTAACCGCGGCTTTCGGGTTGGTCTGCCCGATCTATGCTTCGCCCGTGCGACTTTCCGATCCTACTGCGCTCGCCCAATTGGATGCGTACAACCGGTCGCGGGCGAGCGCCGAATCCGGAAGACAAAGGCCGAAAGGCCGTGGCTGGCTAGGAGGGCTCGCGGGCCCCAACATGAAACCGGGCGCTCTTGCGGCAGGAAGAACCCGGGAAGATCTTCGAAGGTTCGCCAACGGCCTGGCCGATCGACTGTTCGTCTCCAGAAACGTCGGCAGGCTCAAGTCCAGAAACGCGGCGTTCATGTTCCAGCCCGGAACTCACGACATGGTCTCCTACGATGGAATCTGGGGGGGCATGAATGCCCCGGACGTCCCCGTCTACAACGCGGCGAACAGTGGCCATGGGGGAAAGGGGCATCCGGGCAACCTGAAGGTGTCGAACCGGACACCGTTCATCCTGAATCACTTCCTTGGCGCGGAGAAGCCGATGCTGGAGCCGCCTGCCGTTTCCACGAAGCTCAGAGACAACACGTTGGAAATAACGGTTACGTTCAAACCCGGTTCCGAAGAAGAAAGCGGCCGAGCCTTCTGGGTGTTTGACCGGGGACCGGACAGCAGTCCCGCCTATCTTGAAGACCTGATACCAGATGAGAACTGGAAGGACATGGTCTACGACCAGACCCTGAAAGCATGGACGGTCAAGATCGAGCTCAACAACAAGGCCAGTCACATTGATGTCTTCAGCAATCACCGGAAGACCTTGTCGATCAACGGCAGAGAATACGCCACGGCGATCTCCAGTCCGTATACGCGGGTGAAGTTGTCGACGACGACATCTCCGTAATTGGAAGACATGAGATTCCCTTTTTCAAAGGAGGACGAAACGGTCTTCATCAACCCCAACTTCGTCTATGCCCCCTGGGCCAAACACAGCCGTTGTTTCGCAAGGGGCGAGTGCACGATATCCGGGGATCCCGCCATGTGCCCCCATGGCCGCGCTCGAAACGGCATCATGTGAGGGAGATATCATACCTTTTGCCCGAAACGCTCCGAAACAAGGTGAGTTAGTGACTCACCCTCCCAAAGCTGTCGAAAAAAACAAGAAAAACCGGC
>CAZKRK010000049.1:0-28951 GCA_964555035.1 uncultured Victivallales bacterium
CGCCCTTCGTAGAGCGTCCGTAGCGTGCGGCTCTGTGAGCCGCACCGGAGGGCGCAGGCGGGCACGGCCCCGCTTCTCGCCTCCGGCCCGCGCATCGCGCGGGCCTGCGACGAGTCTACGAAGGACGGGACATCCCGCCATGGTACGTTTCCGCGCAGTCGCGGCGCCACTTCCGGCTTGGCAACTGCGTCTTCGCCCTGCACAGTGTTGCCGCGTGGTTACGCGCAAGGAGAGTACCGATGAGCATAACGCGAACAGTCACGCAGACATGCGGAGTTTCCATCGGACTGGCGCTGTGTTGTGCTGCCGTCAGCCACGGCGCCGGAACACAGTACCGGTTCGAGAGCGGATCCGCCCTGGCGGGGTGGGAGGTAAAGGGGGATGTGTCGATCGATACGGAACGCAAGCACGGGGGCGCCGCGACGTTGCGCATCGGTCGGGGGGGGCGAGCCGTTCGCAGGTTCCGCGATGCTGACGGGGCCGGTCGGGTCGAGTTTACGGTCTATGACGAGAAGAAGCTGCCGGCGAATCCGAAAGGGCGTCGGGTGGGACCTCGTTGGGGGCTGCTGCAGGGCGACGGGCGCATCATGGGCGTGGGTCAGATCTACGCACCCTATCTCGCCGGCGACAAGACCTATGCCTCGACCGAGTATGACGGCACAACCTGGTTCAAGGTCCAGTACCTGGGGGAGTGCCGCCGCGCGGAAGGGTGGCATACGTGGACGTTCGATCTCGATCCGGCCAGGGGATTGAGCATTCAGCTCGACGGCAGGGACGTCAACGCCAAGCGCAAGCGGTTCGACTGGAACAAGACGAAGTTCCACGGGTTTGTCGGCGTCGTGCTCTTGGGCGATGACGGCAAGTCGGGAGGGGAGACCCTGTGGGTGGACCGTGTCGATGTCGCGCTGGGCGACGCGATGCAGGCCAGGCCGACCCCGCCGCCACCGCCACCGCCGGTTGTGCCGGACAAGGACCCTGCAGTCGACGGGCAGCCCGCAAAGCTCTCCCCGTCGGTTGCCGGCGTGCACCCGCGGTTGCTGTTCGGTCCTGATGACATTGCCGGCCTCAAAGAGCGCGCGCAGAGTGAGGCGGCCAGGCCGTTCATGAACGCACTGACGGGCTACCTGCCCGTCTGTCACGCTCCCAAGCACACCAACTTCCTGAAGGATGCCACCGACGGGCAGCGCCAGGGACTGTGGCGCATGCCGACGGCGGCGCTGCACTACGTGCTCACGGGGGAGCGCAAGTCCCTCGAACGGGCGGTCAGCTTCATGAAGCTGCTGCAGGGACTCAAGCACTGGGAGACGGGCGGCGAGCTCGACAGCGGCATGAGCGCCGCCAACATCATGATCGGCGCGGCCCTCGCCTACGACTGGTGCTACGACGGCCTCGAACCCGGCTTCCGCGAAGAGTTCCGCAAGAAGCTGCTCTATCACGCCCGTGCCATGTATCACGGCGGACACCTCAAGAAGAACAAGGGAACCCACTACTGGCAAAACGATCCGCAGAACAACCACCGTTGGCATCGCGATGCCGGCATGGCGCTCTGTCTGCTGGCGGCGGCCGAGGGCGACGCCGAAGAAGACTGGATCATGACTGAAACGTTGAAGGAGCTGAAGTACGTCGCCAGGTGGCTTCCGGAGGACGGCACCAGTCACGAGGCCCCCACGTACATGATTTTCGGCATCGTCCATCTCATGCTCGCGATGCAGGCCTCCGACCGTTGCCTCGGAACGGAGTTCTTGAATCAGCCGTTCTTCGAAGGAGTGGGGAACTACCTGGCGCATACCTACACGCCCGGGTTGACTCACCGTTTCTCATACGGCGACGGCGGGACGGGAATGAAGAAGCTGGGCTACGACACTTGCCTTTACCGGACGGCCTCTCTCCATCGGCAGTCACATGTGCAGGCGGCGCTGAACCGGATCGTCGATACGCATGGCCCCGAATGGGGATGGATGGGGCTGGTGTGGTTCGACCCGACCGTGCCGAAGGGCGACGTGACCGCCTTCCCGAAGAGCGTGCTTTTCGACGACCTCGGGCTGGCGATTGTGCGGGAAGGCTGGGAACCCGGGAAGGTGGCAGCGATGTTCAAATGCGGTCCGTTTGGCGGTTACACGCTGAACCGCTTCCGCAACGAACGGAACTATACCTACATCAACGTGGCGCACGACGACCCCGACGCGAATTCGTTCGTCATCTTTGCCAATGACCGGTTCGTCGCCGAAACCGACCGCTACTCCAAGCACAAGCAGTCGGCCAACCACAACACGATTCTCGTCAACGGTGTTGGACAGGTCGTGTCTGGGCGCAAAGAAGGGGCGGTGTGGTCGCAGCCGGGCCGTGGCGACATGACGCGCATGGCATACATCACGGCGTGGAAAGACGCCGGCGATATCGTCGTGGCGGAAGGCGAGGCCTCTGGCTCCTATATCGCATGCAAGGACAAGAGCGGCAAGATGCGTCCCGCGCTTGAGCGTTTCCGGCGCACGTTTGTCTGGGTCAAGGGCGCGTACATCCTTGTGCTGGACGACATCAGGGCGGAGTCTCCCGCGCGGATCGACTGGTTGCTTCAGGCGCCCGGACTGGAGACTGTCGATCTGGCCAACGGCAAGTACTGTCTGAGCGCGGATGGAGTGAAGTGCGAAGCGACCATCCGCTGCGGCGCGGCCGACCAAGCCTGTGAGATCGTGGATTCCCCCGCCGACCATCGCGGCAAGCCTCTCGGATGGCAACAGCTACGCCTGACCACCGAGGCGGACGCCGTTCGCTACGTGAGTGCGTATGCGGCCTGGGGCGGAAGTGTGACGCTGGAGCCGCGGTGGACCGCCGACGGCGCCACCGTCGCCGTGGCAAGCCGCAAGCGCAAGGGCAAAGACGTCTGGACCTGGACTGCCGCCCCGGACAACGATACACCGTCTTCGCTTTCGCTCACGCGTGGCGGCGGGAGCGTGCTCACGGTTTCGGGCAAGGATGCGCCGTAGGTGTCCTGTAGCACGGAAACAGTGGGCCGGATTTGCAATCCGGCCGAGAGAGAGTTGAGCATGCTGTCGAGAATGGACAGACCAAGGTCAGGTCATTCTCTCGGCATGCTCCACATTCTCCCGGCCGGATTGCAAATCCGGCCCACTGAAGGCGCACTACGAGCATGTGCGGATTGCTGACTAGCGATAGGTGATTCGTGGCCACCCGCTACTCCACCACCACCCGATAGAACCCGGCGCGCGGGCCGGCCGTCAGGCTGACCGAATTGGTTGGCGGTGTGGCGGGGACGGCGTTGGTGACGATGGTCCAGGCGCCCGTGACGGTTGGCGCCCACTGTAGCGCGTAGGTGGCGCCCGCCGCGCTCTGCCACGAGATCGCCCGTCCGGCGGTGAGACCGTCAATCACCAGGAGCGACGCGGCGTCAGTGGGGTCAGTGCCTGCCCGGTGCTCTTCGTAGTTGAGGAACGTGTCGCCGTCAACGTCGCCTTTCGCGTTGCCCAGGGGCGCGTTGGCGGAACCGAAGGCGTCCAACTCCCACGCGTCGTCCATGCCGTCACCATCGCCGTCAGCCGGTTGGTAGGTTGCGCCGACAGTGACCGCATTTGAAGGCATGCTCAGTGTCGTGTTGGCGGACAGCGTGTCCGTCACAACCGCCGTGCCTCCCGTCCAGGCGGCAAACACCATGTCTCCCGGGGGAGTGTCGCACTCGATGCGCACAGTCGACCCCGTCGGGTAGCCGCCGTCGCCGCTGCCGGAGAGCACGGTCAACGTGTACGACGCGCTGCCAGCTTCCGGAACCGTCACGATTGTGCTGTCGGCTGACGGACCATCGCCTTCCGGCAGCAAAGTGTGAATAAGGTAGCGGTAGGACGTGCCCGCCACCACGCCCGTGTCGACCAGGCTGACCACGCCGACGCCGACAGTCGCGACTGTCTCCCGCGGATGGATGACGAACGCTGAGAACTTCACGGCGTCGACGATGACGTAGCCGTTGGCGGCCGTGTTGCCGAATTCGATGTATCCGTTCGTTGTGAAGTCGTAGGTCCCGATGGAGTTCCACTGGCTGCCGTCGGTCTTCTCGTTGACCGTCAGCGCGTGGTCGCCGTCGGCAGCATGGACGGTGATGGGGACGTTGGAGGCGCGGTTGGGGTTGGCGGTCCACCAGAGGGACACCTCTGCCCGGAAGTCGTTGGTTGCGCCGACGTGGAAGCGCGCCCACTTGTTGCCGTGGTCGGTGTTGTCGTCGTGCTGGTAGTTTGGGCCATAGTAAGTGTCTATCGAAGTGCTCACGGTCCAGTTGCCTTGATATTCGGCCTCGAGATTATCCACGACCCATTCGCCGGCAGGGGTGTCGTCCAGTGTGACTCGCTCGACGCGGTAGCCTATGTCGCGGTCGGTCGGATCGATCCAGGAGACGGCGATAGTCCCGTTGGTCTGCGTCGTTGCCACGATGTCCCGGGCGCGCAGGTCGATCACTTCGACCGCGCCGTGGACGACGGCGAGGGAATCCCCTTCGCCCACGCTGTCCGTCCTGAAGCTTGCCCCGTCGTCCGGCGTGCCGACCGACACGATGCGCAGGTCGTATGTCCCCGCGGCGGCCGAGACCGTCACGTTCAACCGCCATGAGCAATCCGCCACCGTGGCGCCGGTGGGAGCGAACGCGGCCAGTCCGATGCGGCCGGCGTCCGCGTCAATGTCCTCGGCGTGGCGTGCGGTCGCGCCCGCGCCGGACGGCAGCCAATCGACCGAGGTCACGTCCAGGGCCGCCGAATCGTAGGTCAATGTGAGCTGTACCGCGCCGACGACCACCGTGCCCGGCGCGCTGACATCAACGCCGACCGCGACGCTCTCGCCTGCCTGTGCCGACACCGTGTCGACGCTCGCCGTCACGTCCCCCCAAGCCAGACCGGCAAGAAGTACGAGCGTCAACACGCCCCCTGCCTCCTTGCGCGGAGTAGCGCGGAAATCCGTTCCGCGCTTGCGCATGACAAGAGAAATGCGTGCGAGAAACCGGCCTGCAGGTCCGATCTCTCTCGTCACTTTCTCTCGCGCATGCTCATGCGCGGAACGGATTTCCGCGCTACGGGTCATCGTCCTACCTCCCCGACGGACTTGACCAGGATCAGGTTGGCGTCGCTTTCGTCAATCGTGCCGTTGCCGTCCACGTCGGCTTCACGTGCCGCGGTGCTGCCGGGTGTCGGCATGGGGGCGTCCCCGGCCACCATGCGCCATACGCACAGGGCGTCGACCGCGTTGATGCGGCCATTGCCGTCTACATCGCCATAGCCGGGGCCTGCTTCGAGTACTGCCAGGGCGTGGCGGGCGAATATCCCCCGCAGGTCGCGGCAGTAGGTCCGCAGGACGTCGCGTCCCACACCGTCGTCGTCACCGCACTGGTACAGGGCGCGCGCGACCACAATCTCCTTCAAGGAGTTGTTGCGGGAGACGTTGTCGTTTCCCCCGCGGTAGCGGCCGCGCGCTTCGTCGAGGGTGGTCACCGCGTGGCCCCGCATGCCGGGCTGCTCCAGCAGGGACCGCAGCGTGGAAGCCGCCGCGGACACGCGCAGACTGCTCGTCGCCAGGGAGGCCGCGCGGAAGTGGGAAAAGCTGTTCGCCGTGGTCAGCACGTTGGCCTTTTCAAGAATGCAGGCCAATCCGTTCGTGTCTCCGCTGTAGCCGAGGGCGACGATGTAGCGGTCGAGCGGACTCAGGCTGGGCCCGAACTGGCCCATGCCGACGAAGTTCCAGCCCACGTCCCATTCGGCGTAGCCCTCGACCGCCGCGATCAGGTTGCTGGACCCCGTAGCGTCGCCCATGACCCCCAGCAATTGGGCGTAGCGCAGGGCGGCGGCCCCGTTTGTGGCCGTGTACGCATCGCGCACCATCGGAGCTGCTTCCTGCCAGTGGGCCAGGATCGCGCTGAGATTGGCGTGCGTGTTCGTGACGGCCACGGAGTCGACTGCCGCCTGAATCTCCGCCGCTGAGAACGGGTAGGAATCGGTCTGGCTCAGGACACTTGCCGGGAGAATGCTCTTGTCGACCAGGTGCTGTTGCAGCGCCTTCAGGTCGATCTGCCGCGGAACGGTATTGCTCGCCACTGCCATGGCCGCGGCCCATCCGGCGGCGTAGCCCTGGTTCTGGATGTCGGGCTGCATGCGGATGACCGGCATCGCGTCGCGATGGGCGCTCACGCCGAGGCCCGTGACAAGGATCCCGTCCAGGCCGGCGGGCAGCAGGGCGCGGTAGGGGACCGATACATAGTACCCCTTCTTGTCCGGCGGGTGGGCCATGAACAGCGGGTGGACCGTGAAACCGTGCGAATCGAAGTTGCTGCGCGCACGGACAATCGTGTCGGGGTGCGTGCGAAGGTTGAAAATGTCCATCGGGGAAACCGTTATGTCGCCGACGATGCGCCGGCGTTCGCGCGTGTCGACGAAGCCGGAGAGGTCGTACGAGGTCCGGTACTTGTACCGCGCCCACGCCATGACGTGCCACGTGTCGACAACGTCGGTTTCATCCACGAAGGTGTAGTCCGTGTTCAGGTAGTCTGTATTCAGGGGATTGGGTGGCAGCCCCGTGCCCTGCATGCCGATGTGTTCGGTAGTGCGGCCGGTGAAATCGCATTCGGCGCCCGCCGCGGCTGCGATGTCGCTGTTACCGGTGGCGTCCACGACGGCATCCGCAAGCACGACTCCGCGTCCCTCGGGGGTGGCGACGATCACGCCGGTGACGGTTTCGTTCGACACCAGTGCGCCGCACCCGATCGCGCCGAACCAGATGTCGGTGTTGACGTCGCGGTTCTGGATGCGCCACCACTCGGCCTTTCCCGTGACCATTTTCAAGTCGCACCCGAGGGCATTGACGCCGGCATCCACCTCATCCGTGAAACCCACGACGTTGCCCCAGTAGTACTTGCCGATCATGCCGGTCGTGCCCACGCCGCCCAGCTTGTGCTGGTATTCCAGCACGAGCGTTTTCGCGCCGTAGCGCCCGGCGCCGATCCCTGCCGGTGCGCCGCCCGTTCCGCCGCCGACCACAACCACGTCCCAACGTCCCAGGGCCGGCAGGCCGCGTGCGGCTGACGGGACCAGGCGGTCACGCTCGTCGACCGGTCTCGCGCCCTTCAGAATTTCGCGCACTTCGCCGCAGTCGACTTCGGCGGCCGAACCGTCGACGTGTACGCCGCGAGGCTCGGGTACGCGCCGCGCTTCAGTCAGGATGATCGGCGCCAGGCGGTCCGCCAGTGCCATGGAAACGTGTGGCCGCAGGAGCGTGGCCGCCGCTTCGCGCGAGATGCCGGCGCAGCCGCCGAGGACATAGAGCCGTTCAATTCCCGCCGGCCGAAAGGCGTCCAAGTCCACGGTTCCGACGCCCGGCCAGGGACCGCCGACCTGTGCCTCGCAGAGGATCGGATCGGGCGGCACGTGAAACAGCCTGTCGGAGGCGTCCCTGATCCCGGTGTCGAATGTCACGTCACGCGCATCCTGCTCCGCCGCCGCGTAGGCCGCGAAGTGGCCGTTGGCTGTCGGCAGGCTGAGTTCGTAGACGTGGACCGGATAGCCGGCGAGCTGAAACTTGTTCGTTTCGATCGACACGATGTGCGGATCGGTGCGGGGCGCTCCCCCGATGACGACGCGGGTAAAGGGAGGCGAGCCGCCGTCGGGAAAGGCCGTTTGCTGCGCGCCGGCCATACGTGCGAGCCATGCGCGCGCGGTCGCGTCGACGATTGTCCGCGCCAGGACCGCCTGGCGTCCCGCGCGGTTGGCGACAACCACTCCAGCAAGGTTCCCGGCCACATCGCGCAGCAGCTCCGTCGCGTAGGTGCCGGTGAGATAGGGGACGCCATTGCTTTGCAGGTGGCTGTCGAGGGCGAGCTTGACCTCCATCGGCTTCACGGATGTGCCCGGCGTCGGAAAGACCGCCTGGGCCAGGGCCGTGGTTGGGACTTCGTTCGTCTCCAACCACAGCAGCCGCGTGGCGCAGATGTCTTCACCGAGATAGGACTCCGGCGTGACCAGGTAGACGCTGCCGCCCTCGGCCGCAATCCGTCCCGCCGCGGCGACGCCCCGCGATGCTCCGCCCACCACAACCACGTCCACGTCCGCCAGGACCGGGATCATGCGCGGCGATTCTTCGATCGTCGCGGGCTGGGACCACACTGTGGCGAGCCCCGTCGCCAGGGTTGCGATGGTCGACACGACTGCTATCCGACTACAGCGCTTCACGGCGACCATGCTGAGGTCGCGGACGAGCGAAGTCAAGGACTCGACGGCAAGGCAAACACATTCAATCCCGTATCAAACGGCCACTGGAGACGGCGGTCCTCCGCCGTTGCGGGCAAGAACTGAGCTCAAACGGAAACAGAAGTGAAGGAAGTGCTCGTCTGTTCCGCCAAGTGCACTCACACTTGCCCACAACGGCGGGGGACCGCCGTCTCCACGTGCGTGTGACACGGGACGAGATGCGGCGTGGGTCATGACGGACTTCATCCGTCGACGTCTGCCTCGCGCTTCTCCAGCCCGAGCGCCTGTGAGAGAATGCGGCGTTCTTCATCCGGAAGGTTGAGGAGCACTGCCTCGTCCCGTTCGGACACGAAGAAGTCGATGCCCGTGCGAAGAAGGCGGACCGGAAGCGCGAACTCGGGATATTTGTCCGTCCTCTCTGCCCATACGGCATGCCATGCGTTAAGGCCGGCAGGGGACAGGGTGGTTTCTCCCAGCGAAGGGATGCTCTGGACAAGTCCTGACGCAAGTTCAGTCAGTACTCCGTTTTCAAAGTAGATCTCAAGGAGTTGGTCAAGCTTGGGAGTCCAAGCGGCGGGTGTCTGACCGGCGTCGAGAATGGCAGCGATGAACCCTGGGATGTAACCCAGATAGCCCGGCTGCTCTTCTCCCAATGCGCGAAACGCGAGACGTAATTGACGAAAGGCGTCAGTCCATTCAACCTGCCGCATGGTCACCCAAGCCCAATTGAACAGCGCCCTCGATTTCGTTTCATTAGGAGCGTTGTCCATTTTGACCACCTTGGAAAAGTCAGCGCTGGCCCCTTCCACATCTTCCCGCCAGCAGCGAACAAGTCCTCGGTTCGAGAGGGCGATCGCCAGTTGATCCTGCGGTGCCTCTTTCATCCCTGCTACGGCGGAGTAGTCCGCGATGGAAGCATCGGTGTTTCCGACGGAGGCCATGCGCCGCGCGAGCTCGCCGTGATCGTACCAGACTCGCAGGAAGTCAACGAGTAGGCGCAGAGGCACGTGTCCCCTGGTTTCCTTGACCTGGTGGCTGAGGCGCATCAGTGGTTCGGCCAGTTCGCAGAGGGATTCGCGACCCCGTTTGTGGCTGACGACGTAACCGATTTCGCGTAGCGTCTTGAGTTGCGCTGAAGCGGCTGACTGGTTGATGAAGAGATGGCGTGCGATGGAGGTGACCAGGACCGGTTTCGTTGCGGCGCAGAGGAACTCCACTATCCGGCGCTGCTGGGGCGGTAGCCACCGCAGGCGTTCCTGGTAGTAGGGCGTTAGCTGTTCGTCCACAAGCTCCTCGAACGGGCCCGCCAGGGAGTCGAGGGAGTCGCGGTTGATGAAATCGGAGAGGATGATGAAGAGGCGTTGATTGCCCCCGGTAAGATGATGAAGGGCGCGAATCCGGGCGCGACCGTGTGGTGAGGCTATGAATCGCGCCAACTCGCTGTCCTCTTTCAGACGGGCGATCTTCTCCAGCAGCTCTCCGGCATCACCCACGCGAAACGGCTTGAGATGTTCGACGCGAAAGAAGCCGAAGAAAGGGGCATCACGGTCGGACACGCCGTGAAAGAGCCGCTGCGCACTCGCTACCGTGCAGAACTGGGGGTGGTTCTGCACATATGCCCGCCAACGCTTAAGTTCGGCTTCGCCCATGTCACGAAACAAAGAGTCTAGGTTTTCGACCAGAACAAGGAGCACGCGTGTGCCGAGCTGTTCGGAAACTAGCCGTGACAGCGCCTCGGCGGCCGTGTCGCGGTTGTCGAGATCGAACACGCATTCGCTCGAGTCCGTGGGAAACTCGGTCGGATACTCCGCGGCCAAGGCACGATGGACACGGAGAAGGAGCGACAAGAAGCTGTCGCTCGTCTCGTCTTCGTTGAGCCAGGCCACGCGGAGCCGGTCGGCGAGATCGTCCATCTTCGAGAGGCGATAGCGCACCAGAGTGATGGCGTGTGTCTTGCCTGCGCCTCGTGGTCCCACGAGAAGGACGTGATGCTTGTTCTCGGTGAGTACGCTTTCGCGGACGCAGTCGACTGTTTCCGCGACGAGGGCCTCGCGCTGAACCGTGATGGCTTCGAGATCCTCAGGATCCGTTCGGCTTGGAGAGAAGCGGGAAATGAAGACTTCGCGGGTCATGGGTTTTCGGGGGTTGGGGTTTCTTGCAGCAATCCGCGATCGAGAACCCACCAGCGGTGGACGATTCTCAGACGGAACTCATACTGCCCCTCGCTGTCCCGTTTCAGATAGTGATCCTTGACGAGGAGCTTGAGGAGACCGACGATCTCTGTCCCCGCGGCCCGTCCGAGCATCTCTCCCATTCGTCTCAGCCCACGTCTTCTAGGATTGAGCAGTGCCAGCGAGTCACGATAGACTTGGGTCGCGAACTCAGCGGCCTTGCGGATACCGCCCAGATCTCGCTTCGAAATCAGCCAGCCTTCCGGCGGACTGGCGGCCATCTTGTTGAGAATCATAGTCTTACCGATGCGCCGCAGATCGTTCATATAGATGTTGCGACCTGCTAGAACTTCCCAGAGATCCGCCACAAGGGCGTCTCTGCCCACGATTTCGTCTGGGGCGAGTTGCCCACCTGGATTTGGTTTCATGGCGCAATAGTACGACGTGACATTATATATTGCAAGGCCAAATATATCGTAATGCAATATATATTATTGCGAGGTGTTTTGAGGCCCTCTCCTCTTTTGAGATTGTCCCGCCGGCTCGTTGGCGCAATACTCACTGCGTCCTGCACCACGGGCTGAATCACGACGCAGAAAGGGCGAGCTCATGCAACGAACAACGCTTCTTGCCGTAGTGATGACGCTGCTCGTGGCCGCTTCATCTGCCCAGGAGTCGCCCCGCATCCTCCACGTGGGCCTCGTCGCTCCCGACACGATCGGGGTCACGGTTCAAGCGGGTCGCATCGAGTGCGGGAAGCAGGTTACCTACACACCGCGGCCGGGTGACGGGCTTGACAGGTCGTCGCATCACCTTGTCGTGCGGCGTGACGGCAAGTTTCTCGGTTGGCTGGTCGGGAAGGAACGCCGGACTCTGTACGCCGAAGACCGGTTGGTCGGCAGAGAGCTGGACACCAAGTGGGCAGACCGGGCGGACAGCTACTCGATTACGTCGCCCGACGATCCCCGCTACGCCAAGGCGACAAGGCCCGCAGCCGTCCACCGCAAGAGCAAACCGTCCGACTTCGGACGGTGGGAGAAGTGGATCTTCCTCATGCCTGTGCGGCACGTGCTCTACCTGAAGCTGCCGCGCCCCCTTTTGCGGGGCAAGAGTTACAACGTGCGTTTTGCGGGTGGGCGTCTTCCGACTCAGCGCTTCACCCTCGATGCCGTCGCACTTCGCAGCGAAGCCGTCCACGTCAGCCATCTTGGCTTCCGCCCCGATGATCCGGGCAAAGTGGCGTTCCTGTCCTGCTGGCTGGGAAGCGGCGGTGGTGTTCGATATCCCGCCGACCTCAAGTTCCACGTTGTCAACGCGGGCGGACAGCACGTCTACAGCGGAGTCGTGAAACTCTCCAAAGCCGGGAATGACAAGACGGAAGACGCCTACAAGAAGAACTACAGCGGCACGGACGTGCACATCATGGATTTCACGCCGGTGACGGCCCCCGGCACCTATCGGGTCGGCGTTGAAGGGATCGGGTGTTCCTATCCGTTCGAGATCGGCGAAGAGGTCTGGCGTCGCGCTTTCACCGTGTCGGCACGCGGCTTCTACCACCAGCGCAGTGGGATCGAGCTGGGGCCGCCTTACACCGAGTACAGACGGCCGCGCTGCTTCCACCCCGGTGACGGTGTTCGCGTCTACCATTCGGATTGCCCGCTCATGGACAGCAAGAACGGGCTGAACGCCAAGGGAACCGACAAGAACAACTTCGCGAACCTGGTTGCGGGGAAGACGGACCGCCTGGTTGTCGATGCCTGGGGCGGCTACATGGACGCCGGTGACTGGGACCGGCGAATTCAACACCTGATCGTTTCCCGTTACCTCATCGAGCTGGCGGAGCTGTTTCCCAACACCTTCAACGATCTGAATCTCAACATCCCCGAATCGGCTAACGATCTGCCCGACGTCGTTGACGAAGCCCTTTCCAATCTCGACTGCTACCGGCGCATGCAGACGCCCGAGGGTGGCATTCGGGGCGGGATCGAGTCTTCGGAACACCCGCGCCACGGCGAGTGTAGCTGGCAGGAGTCGCTGGACATCATGGCCTACGCGCCGGGGGTGTGGTCCAGCTACGTCTACGCCGGGGTCGCGGCGCAGGCGGCGCACTGCCTTGCGGGCAGGGAGGCGAAGCTCGCGGCCGTGTACCGTGCGAGCGCGATTCGCGCCATGGAGTGGGCCGAGAAGCGCATCGATGCGGAAGCGAATAAGGTGTCGGGTGTGCGCGATGCGCGCAATCTGGCGGCGGCCGAGCTCTATCGCCTGACGGGCGACGAGAAGTGGCATGATGTCTTCCTGAAAACGACGGTATTCCAGAAGTCCGGGCAGGACCTGTTCGTGTGGCGCAAGCACGAGCAGCGTGAGGCGCCCTGGGTGTACGTGAGAACGAAGCACAAGGGGGTCGACGGCCAGGTTCAGGCAAACTGTCGCGACGCAATTCTGCGCGAGGCGGACAACCGCGTTCGTAACTGCCGCAAGGCCGGCTTCCGTTGGGCAAAATACGAGTGGCAACCCGGGCAGTGGGGCGCCTTCACCGC
Source organism: uncultured Victivallales bacterium (assembly GCA_964555035.1). GTDB lineage: Bacteria > Verrucomicrobiota > Kiritimatiellia > UBA8416 > CAYOBW01 > CAZKRK01. The sequence goes on from CAZKRK010000049.1 coordinate 12,937, forward strand.
GCCGGACGGCGTCAGCCTCGCACGTGCGCATGTTCTGACCGGCAAGGGCGCCTACCTTGAGACCCTCGTTCTGGCGTGCCAAACAGGCGGTGGCGCGAATCCCCTGAACATCTGCTACACGACCGGCCTGGGTCACGACAGTCCGCGCCATCCGTTGCACATAGACTCAAGGCTCACGCACCAGCCCCCGCCGCCGGGGTTGACGGTCGGCGGCCCCATCGAGGTGGCAAAGCACAAGGACTACTGGGGTCAGAAGATCGCGGCCCGCACGTGCTATCCGCCTGTACGGCAATGGCCGACGCTGGAAGCGTTCTGGGATGTGTTCTGGTACCCACCCATGTGCGAGTTCACGGTGCAGACACCCATGGCGCAGAACGCCTATGCCTGGGGGTACCTGGCGGCGCGGGGGAGGGATGGAGAGTGACCACACTTCCAGGGCCGCATGTCATCCCGAGGTCACCGACGGCCTGCCCCTCACCCGGTCCTCCTGCGTCGGACCGACCTCTCCCCCGGGGGGAGAGGTGGGAGTGCGCCATCCACCTCTCCCCCCGGGGGAGAGGTCGGTCCGACGCAGGAGGACCGGGTGAGGGGTGGGCTTGCGATCACGCCACGTCCGCCGGCTACCCGGCGAGAAGCCCATCCAACCTCTCCACGAAAGCGTTCACGTCGTCCTCGGTCGTGTCGAACGACGTGACCCAGCGCACCTCATTGACGGCTGAATCCCACACGTAGAAGAAGGCGTGTTCCTGCAGGGGGGCGATGATGTCGTGGGGGATTCGGGCGAAGACCTCGTTGGCCTGGACGTCGCGCGTGAGGCGTACGCCGTTGAGGCCGGACGCGCGTTCCGCCAGCATCGCGGCCGTTGCGTTTGCGTTTGCGGCTGCCTTCAACCAGAGGCCGTCTTTCATAAGTGCCGAAAACTGGGCGGCGACAAAACGCATTTTGGAGGCAAGCTGGGTGGACTGCTTCCGCACGAACTTCGCGTTTCGGGCAAGCCCGGGTGTGCAGAACACGACGGCCTCTCCAAACATGAGACCGTTCTTGGTCCCACCGAAGCTGACGACATCCACTCCGACTTCGCGCGTCATGGCGGCTGCGGTTGTGTTCAGCGACACCACTGCGTTGGCGAAGCGCGCGCCGTCCATGTGCACGTAGAGCCCGTTGGCGTGCGCCAGCTCGGCGATGGCACGGATCTCTTCGAGGGAGTAGACGAGTCCGAGCTCGTTGCACTGGGTAAGGGAAACCACCCGCGCCTGGATGTGGTGTTCGTCTCCGATAGTGTGCAACAGAGCGTCAATGTCTTCCGGGCGAAGTTTGCCGTCCGGGCAGTCGACGGGAATGAGCTTGCAGCCGGCGACTCTTTCCGGCGCACCGCACTCGTCGACGTGAAGATGGGAGACCGTGGTGCAGATGACACCCTCAAACGAGCGGCACAGCGTGCCCAGTGCGACGACGTTGGCGCCCGTGCCGGTCAGCGTGAAGAACACTTCCGAGTTCGGGCCGAATTCGGCCTGGATTGCTTCGGTAGCTGCTGCCGTCCACGGGTCGTTCCCGTAGGCGACGGCGTGGTCGACGTTCGCTTCCGCCAACGCCGCCATGACTTCAGGCAAGACGCCCGAGCTGTTGTCACTGGCAAACCCACGCATGACAGGACGTATACGCGACGGGATTGCCGCGGTCAATCCCGAAGCGGGACGGTTCCATTCGCGGGGAGAATCTCATCCGGCCGAGAGACGGGATCACACTTCGGAAGGTGTGATCCTCTGTCTGGCGAGACGTGGGCCGGATTTGCAATCCGGCCGAGAGAGTGACGAGCGTGACACGAGAATGGTCTGACCGTAGGCTGCCGATTCTCAACGGTATGCTCTGCTCTCTCTCGGCCGGATTGCAAATCCGGCCCACTGAAGACGCGACCACTCACTGTTCTTGTCGTCCACGGCGTTCTCTCAGGGCCACTGCATCATTGCTTGAGTGCGGGTCCTACGCCCACGGCAACGCTCACCGACTGAGCCTTGCACTCGTGGTAGCCGCGCAGCCGGGCGGTAGTGCCTATGCCGCCCCTCCGGGGCTTGGCTATCCCGCGTCCAGTCCCCTGGGGTTCCGCTACGCTCCACCCCAGGCTCTATTATGCCGCCCCTCCGGGGCTCCTCAGTCCCTGGTAGTCGGAGAGCACTTCGTCCTTCCTGTCCCCGCCGGCTCCATGGCATAGTCACGCACTGTGTTGGGACATAGTGTGCGAGGTATCCTGATGAGACGACGTGAGTTCTTGAAGCGGACTGGTACGGCTGCCGCGGCGTGGGCTTCGATACAGGCGGTGTCGAGCCGGGTGTTGGGTGCGGAGGGGCAGATATCCCCAAACGCGAAGCCGGTTGTGGCCGGGGTCGGTATCGGCGGCGTTGGGCACGGGCAGATTCAGTTGTGCTCCAAGACCGGATTCCAGGTCGACGTGTTGTGCGACGTGGATGACGTGCTGTCGGAGAAGACCTATCGCAAGTTCCCCAACGCCCGCCGCTATCGCGACTTCCGCGAGATGCTCGAAACCGAGGGCGACAAGATCGATGCCGTCTACTGCGGCACCCCGGATCACACGCACGCGACGATCTCCATGGCAGCCCTCAAGGCCGGCAAGCACGTGCTGACCGTCAAACCGTTGACGCGCACGATCTGGGAGGGGCGCATGCTCACCGAAGCCACGAAAAAGGCAGGCGTCATGACGCAGATGACCGCCAGCCCCGCGTCGCAGGACTGCGGTTGTCGGACGTGCGAGATGATCTGGGACGGGATCATCGGCGATGTGACCGAGGTCCACATCTGGTCCAACCGCCCGCTCTGGCCGCACGGCATGGACCGTCCCGCGGGCAGCGACCCGGTTCCCGACACGTTTGACTGGGACCTGTGGCTGGGGCCGGCCCCGAAGCGACCGTTTGTCAAGGAGTGGCCCGCGGACTCCCTGCCGATTGTCCAGACGAAGCATTGGGGTCGCAAGCGGGCTGTCTACCACCCCTGGAATTTCCGCGGTTGGTACGATTTCGGGACCGGCGCCCTTGGCGACATGGGATGCCACCACTGGAACACGCCGCGCCGCGCGTTGAAGCTGGGGCATCCGACGGCGGTGAGCGCATCGTCGACGAAGGTCATGAAGGAGTCCTGGCCGCTGTCGTCGGCGATTACCTATGAGTTCCCGGCGCGCGGCGATATGCCGCCGGTGCGGATCACCTGGTACGACGGCGGTCTCAAGCCGCCGCGACCGGTCGAGCTCGAAGAGGGACGCCGTATGCCCAATGACGGCATCCTGTACATCGGCACGAAGGGCAAGATGATCGGCAATGGCTGCGCCGGGATCCCGCGTGTGATCCCTGAGAGCAGGATGAGGGCCTACACCTTGCCGCCGAGAACACTCGAACGCCGCAGCGGCATCTACGGTGAGTGGTTCGAGGGCGTGATGGGCGGTCCGAAGCCGTCCGAACACTGGCCCGACTGCGCCGTGCCGTTGACGGAACTCGTTCTCCTTGGGTGTATCGCCGTACGTGCCGGCGGCTACCTCAAGTGGGACGGCCCCAATATGAAGTTCACGAATTCGAACTCCGCGAGCTCGCTGGTCAAGCCGGAATACCACAACGGGTGGACGTTGGGGTGAGCGGGGGGGACTGACCGGAAACTTCACTCAGCCGAAGTTTCCACCCCCGAACTGCCTCGGAAGCGCAGCGCACCGGGGCGGGACTGACCGGGAGCTTCAACACCTGCCTGTCATCCCGAGCGCAGCGCAGCGGAGTCGAGGGATCTGGAGAACTGCCAAGCACGTCCGGCGTGGTTGCCAATTCCCGAGATCCCTCGACTTCGCTCCCAAAGGACTCCCCAAGGCGGCCTTCGGCCGCAACCAAAGTCATCAGTGACCAGTCATCAGTGATCAGTCTCTCTTCTACTGATAACTGATCACCGATTACTGATCACTTGCCTTGATTGCCTCCAGCTCTTCCCAACGCGCGTAGACTTCGTGCAGGGCCTGCTCGAGCTCCTTCGTGCGTTCCACGGCGCCGGCCACTTCGGTTCCGGTTTCCCGGTAGGTCGCTGGGTCCGCGAGGAGGGCGTGCAACTGCTCTTGCTCCGTTTCGAGCGCCTCAATTTTCGCTGGGAGTGCGAGCAGTTCCTTGTTCTCCTTGTAGGTCAGGCGGCGGGGTTTCGGCGTCCGTCGGTGCGGTTGCGCAGTGCGCTTGGGTGGCGCTGTCCGGTGCGCCGTGCGGGGCCGCTGTCGTAGCCAGTCGTCGTAGCCGCCGACGTACTCCCTGACGGCACCCGCGTCTTCGAACACGAGAGTCGACGTGACAACGTTGTTCAGGAACTCGCGGTCGTGGCTGACGAGCAGGAGGGTGCCCGAGTACTCGACCAGTCGCTCCTCGAGCAGCGCCAGGGTTTCGGCGTCGAGGTCGTTGGTCGGCTCGTCCATGACAAGCAGGTTTGCCGGCTGGGCGAAGAGCCTGGCCAGGAGCAGTCGGTTGCGCTCGCCGCCGGAGAGTGCGAGAACCGGTGTGCGCGCACGGTCGGGAGTGAACAGAAACTCCTGGAGATAGCCGTAGACGTTGCGGGGGCGTCCGTTGACGTTGACGGACTCGCAGCCGCGGCCGACGTTTTCGAAGACGGATGCCTGCTCATCCAGCTCGTGGCGGTGTTGATCGAAGTAGGCGACTTCGATACGCGTGCCGCGCTTGACCGTTCCGGACCGCGGTTGCAGGCCCAGGGGGCGGTTGTCCGTGAGTTCGAAGGTGAACTTGCGGTGATCCAGCACGTCCTTTGACCGGACGGCCGCCTTTTCCTCGTCCGTGGCCGCGTGGGGACCCAGGAGGAGCCGTAGCAGCGTGGTCTTGCCGCATCCGTTTGGTCCGATGATGCCGACCTTGTCGCCGCGCATGATCGTGGCGGTGAGGTCTTTGACGACGGGGTCAGCGTCGTAGGCGAAGGTCACGTTGTTGGCCCTGATGACCAGCCGCCCGGACTGTTCGGCCTCCTGCAGTTGCAGTTTTGCCGTTCCGACGATTTCGCGTCGGTCCGCGCGGGTCCGCCGCATTTCTTCGAGGGCCCGCACCCGTCCTTCGTTGCGGGTGCGGCGCGCCTTGATGCCCTGGCAGATCCAGATCTCTTCTTTGGAAAGCTTGCGGTCGAAGCGGCGGTTCTGCACGGCTTCATCATCGAGCAGGTCCTGTTTGCGTCGCAAAAAGGTGTCGTAGTCGCAGGCCCAGTGGTTCAGTTGGCCGCGGTCGAGGTCTACGATGCGTGTGGCGAGGCGTCGCAGGAACATGCGGTCGTGAGTGACAAACAGGAGCGTGCCGGCGTAGCGTCTGAGGAACCCTTCCAGCCACTCGATGGAGTCGATGTCCAGGTGGTTGGTCGGTTCATCGAGAAGGAGGACGTCCGGGTCGCCGGCGAGAGCGCGCGCCAGCAGCGTGCGTCGCTTGAGTCCGCCGGACAGCGATTCGAAAGTGGCGCTGCCGTCCAGTTTTACCAGGGACAGGACCCGGTCGATGTGCTGAGGTCCCGTGTCGAGATGGGCCTTTTCCGGGGGCATGCCTGACGAGACGATGGTACGGACCGTGCCGCGAATGTCCGGTGGGACATGTTGAGGTAGGTAGGCGGTGGTGACGCCCTGGGCGTAGACGATCGACCCTTCATCCGGTTCCAGCTCGCCGTTCAGCAGCCGCAGCAGGGTCGATTTGCCTTCGCCGTTGCGTCCAACCAGGCAGGCACGGTCGCCGGTCTCCAACTGAAAGCCCACGCCATCGAGCAGGCGGTGGCCGCCGAACGCGATGCTTACATCCGATATGCTGATAAGCGCCATCCGACAATGATGCCGCAACTCGCAGCGGAAAGGGAATGCTAATCTCAACAAGAAGACCGCCCCCCCCGTTCCGCGGACCGAGCCGCCGCGGACGATGCGAAACCGCTTCGGGAGCGACTGGACAACTGACCAGTCCGCAGTTATGGCCGGCCCCAGGGAGATTGAATCCACCGGCTGTATCTGGCAGAGTGGGACCACGGGATTGGCGATGAAGACAAGACGCATAATCGTGGTTGGTGGGGGTGCGGCGGGGTTGATGGCGGCGGGACAGGCGGCATTGGCCGGCGCCGAGGTGCTGCTCATCGAGAAAATGAAACTGCCCGGCCGCAAGCTCGGCATAACGGGCAAGGGCCGCTGCAACCTCACGAACATAGCCGAGCAGGACGAGTTCGTCCGTCACTTTGGCCGCACGGGGTCGTTTCTCTCTCATGCGTTCGCGGTCTGTTTCGTCCCCGAGCTCATGCGCTTCTTCGAAAGGCTCGACGTTCCTCTCGTGACGGAGCGGGGGGGGCGCGTGTTTCCCGCCAGCGGCAAGGCGACGGATGTCACGCGCGCGCTGCACCGCTGGGTCGAGCAATGCGGCGTGACGGTGCGTCTTGGGGCCACGGTCGACCGCCTTGCGATCCATAACGGCCGTGTGAAAGGAGTGGTGGCCGGGGGGCGCGAGTTTGCGGCCGACGCGGTTGTGTTGGCCACCGGCGGCGCTTCTTACCCGCGAACAGGCTCGACCGGCGACGGCTACGCGCTGGCCGAGTCGGCGGGGCACCACGTCGTTCCGGTTCGTCCCGCCCTGGTGCCGCTGGAGACTGCCGAGCCGTGGGTGCGCGGCGTCTCCGGATTGAACCTGCGCAATGTGCGCGTCTGTCTGCTCGTGGGAGGGAAGAAGGTCGCCGAGGAGTTCGGGGAGATGATGTTTGCCGACTACGGCGTTGCCGGTCCGGCGGCCTTGACGTTGAGTGGGCCGGCGGTAGACGCGTTGCGAGAAGGCAAGAAGCCCGTCCTTGGCATCGATCTGAAGCCCGCGCTCAACAGGAAGAAACTCGACGCGCGGCTGCGGCGCGATCTTTCGTCGCGGGGAGACGAACCGCTGTCCGGCATTCTGCGCGGATTGCTGCCGCGTGAGTTGGTCTCTGTCTGCCTTGAGCAGACTGCGTTGGCTTCCCGACGCCGCGGAAGAGTAGTTTCCGAGAAAGACCGTGTTCGACTGCTGGCGTGGCTAAAGGACTTCCGGCTGAGCGTGACCGGTTATCGTCCGATCGAGGAAGCGATTGTCACGGCCGGCGGGGTGGACACTGGAGAGGTCGATCCGGCGACAATGGCGTCGACGGTCGTCAAGGGGCTGTTTTTCGCCGGTGAGCTTCTTGACGTGCAGGCTGACACGGGCGGGTACAATCTGCAGGCGGCGTTTTCGACGGGGTGGTTGGCAGGGGTGTCCGCGGTGGGCCGGATTTGCAATCCGGCCCGAGAAAGACAAGGGCATGACACGAGAATGTCACGACCATCGGACGCCTCATTCACTGCAACATGCTCCAAGTCCCTCGCGGCCGGATTGCAAATCCGGCCCACTGTTGCTGCCGGAGAAGGCGCGCCGGGTTCACGTCGGTTCCTCCCCACGACGAAGGCCGACGTGGACGCGCGGGGGTGGGATGCGCTGGATATCGTCTTGGTGACGGGGGACAGCTACATTGACTCGCCGCTGATCGGCGTGGCCGTGGTCGGGCGGGTGCTCGAGAGTGCGGGGTATCGCGTCGGCGTGATTGCCCAACCGGACGTGGACTCGGCGGACGACATCACCCGGCTTGGCGAGCCGGAGTTGTTCTGGGGCGTGAGTGCGGGAAGCGTGGACTCGATGGTGGCGAATCGGACGGCGTCAGGCAAGCGGCGCAAGCAGGACGACTACACCCCCGGGGGATGCAACGATCGGCGGCCGGACCGCGCGACGCTGGTGTACGGCAATCTCATTCGGAAACACTTCAAGCAGACGCGTCCGCTCGTGTTGGGCGGGATCGAGGCCAGCCTGCGGCGCCTGCCGCACTACGACTTCTGGTCCAACAAGATCAGGAAGAGCATCCTCTTCGACGCCAAGGCGGACTACCTGATTTACGGGATGGCTGAACGGTCGGTGGTGGAGCTGGCGGCGCGTCTCAAGGCGGATGAAGATCCGCGCGACATTCCCGGGTTGTGTTTCATTGCGAAAGAGAGACCGGACGGGGGAGCCGAGCTTCCCCCGTTTGCGGAAGTGGCCAGGGATAGAGACGCGTTCATGCGCATGTTTGACGAGTTCTATCGGAACAACGATCCCGTCAGGGGGACGCGGCTGATTCAACAACAGGATACGCGTTATCTGGTCATGAATCCGCCGGCTCCGTACTTGTCGGAGTCAGAACTCGATGCGGTCTACGGCCTGGACTACCAACGCGAACAGCACCCGTTCTACGCGGCGCAGGGGGAAGTGCGGGCGCTTGAGACGATACGTTGCTCGCTCGCAACTCACCGCGGGTGCTACGGGGAGTGCAGCTTCTGCGCGATCGCCGTTCACGAGGGGCGCGCCGTGCGCTGCCGCAGCGAAGCCTCGATCATGTCCGAAGCGCGTCGCCTCGCCGCCCATCCGGCGTTCAAGGGGACAATCCACGATGTGGGTGGGCCGACCGCGAATATGTACGGATTCGAGTGTGCCCGCTGGGGGCGTGGCAGGGGCGCCTGTGCGGACAAACGTTGCCTCTATCCTTCGGTCTGTTCCGGACTAAACGTCGACCACGGCCGACAGATTGCGTTGCTGAAGGCGTTGCGCGAAGTGGAAGGCGTGCGGAAGGTCGTAGTCGCGTCGGGCATCCGCTACGACATGGTGCTCGCGGATCGGGAGCACGGTGCGGACTATCTCGAGCAAGTGATTTGCGATCACGTGTCCGGCCAGATGAAGGTGGCGCCCGAGCATACGCAATCCGCGGTCCTGAAGCTGATGGGCAAGCCGGGGCCGGACGTACTGCTCAAGTTCCGTCGTCTGTTCATGGATCTGACGCGGAAGGCGGGCAAGGAGCAGTACTTGACCTACTACCTCATTGCAGCTCATCCCGGTTGCACGTTGGAGGACATGCGCAGGCTGCGGACGTTTGCGCAGCGCGAGCTGAAGATCCGGCCGCGCCAGGTCCAGATCTTCACGCCCACACCGTCCACCTACGCCACGCTCATGTACTGGGCCGAACGCGACCCCTTCACCGGAAGGCCGTGCTTCGTTGAGAAGACTGAGCGCGGCAGGGCGCGGCAGAAGGCGGTGGTGTTGAATGGGTGAGTGTTGTCTGTGGGGAGGCGGGCTGTCTCGGCGCAACGCGCCCGTCCCCTCACCCGCCTCCGCTGCGCCGCGGCGACCTCTCCCCCGAGGGGAGAGGTGGGAGCACGCGAATCACGGGGCGGTATCAAGGGGTCATCGCCCGCTTGCGAGTGTTGGCGCGTAGCGTGCTCCAACCGGTTCACGCCACTCCGCGCCGATCCGCGTTGCGTCTCGGGCTGCGTGGCTCACTACAAGCAGGGAGCGTGCGTTGGGTTTGTAGTTAGGCTCGCAGTGAGCGGAGCGAACGGAGTGCCGTGTACCGGTCGGAGCGCAACGGAGCTTCTGACCTTTGGATACAGCCCCGTCGGTCCGACGCAGGATGACCGGGTGACCGCTTTTTCCTTGTCTCCGCCCCACTCGCATCCGAGAATGAACGCCCAAAGTTGATCAAGATTCGCGAGGAGCGGCGCGGTGCCCAGTGTCTACATCCCGCGAAACCATCGTGAGAAGCGAGAGGTGAGTCATGCATTGGTTGGACTGGTCGGTTATCGGGGTGTATTTCGCGATATTGGTTGTGGTGGTCTGGCGGTCGTCGCGTAAGCAGGACACGTCGGCGGACTACTTCCTCGCCGGGCGCAACATCGGGTGGTTTGCGATCGGCGGTTCGCTTTTTGCGTCGAATATCGGATCGGAGCACATTGTCGGCCTGGCCGGGCAGGGCGCTTCCAGCGGCATGGCGATGGCGCACTGGGAACTGCACGCCTGGGTGATGGTGATGCTGGCCTGGGTGTTCGTCCCCTTCTACTACCGCTCCGGCGTTTTCACGATGCCCGAGTTCCTCGAAAAGCGCTTCAACGCCAAGGCGCGCTGGATTCTCTCGGTCGTGTCGCTGGTGGCTTACGTCTTCACCAAGGTGTCGGTGACGGTGTATGCCGGAGCACTTGTGTTCAAGACCCTGCTGCCCGAGCTGAGCGTGACGCTGCTGGGCAAAACGTGGGACGCGTTCTGGGTCGGCGCGTTTGCAACGGTCATCCTGACCGGGATCTACACCGTGTTTGGCGGTCTGCGCGCCGTTCTCTATACGGACACAGCCCAGGCCGCGATCCTGTTGATCGGGTCCTTCTTTATCACGTTCTTCGGGTTGAAGGAGCTCGGCGGCTGGAATGAACTGCGCACGGTCTGCGCCGACAACGCCGCCGGCTTCGCCCTGTGGCGGCCGCTGTCCGACCCCGATTTTCCGTGGCTCGGCATCCTGATCGCGTCGCCCGTGATCGGCATCTGGTACTGGTGTACCGACCAGTACATCGTCCAACGGACGCTGGCTGCCAGGAACCTGCAGATGGCGCGGCGCGGCGCACTCTGGGGGAGCTTCCTCAAAGTGTGGCCCGTGCTGATCTTCCTTGTGCCGGGATTGATCGGGTACGCACTGCACCAGAAGGGCGTCATCGCGCTTCCGCCGAAGCTGGACGCCTCGGGCAATGTGATTGCGGCCATCAACGGCGACCAGGTGTTCCCGACGATGGTGTCGACATTGCTCCCGCCGGGCTTGCGCGGCCTGGTCGTCGGCGGGCTGATGGCGGCGTTGATGAGCTCGCTGTCGTCGCTGTTCAATTCCTGTTCGGCGCTTTTCACGGTGGACATCTATGAGAAAATCCATCCCGAAGCGTCCGAGCGTCACCTCGTGACCGTTGGCCGGTCGGTGACCTTCGTGATCGTACTCCTGGGCATGGCGTGGATTCCGGTCATGCCGAAGATTGCGCAGGGCGGTCTCTACCATTACCTGCAGAGCGTGCAGGGCTATCTTGCCCCGCCGATTACGGCGGTGTTCTTGCTCGGGCTGTTCAACAAGAGGATCAACGCCCATGGCGCAGTGTGGGGATTGGTGTCCGGGTTTGTGCTCGGCATGGCCAAGCTCACGGTCCAGGGGTTCTTCGGCGCCGGGGACGGCAAGATTCACGATCCCGCCTGGCTCGCCGCGATTGGCGACTTCAACTTCCTGTACTACTCCGGCGTATTGTTGCTGATCAGCACGATCGTTATCTTCGTCGTCTCCTACCTCACAGCGCCACCGGCGGACGACAAGCTTGAAGGACTCACCTACGCCACCCTCAACAAGCAGGAAGTGCGCGCCACGGTCGGGAAGTTCGATGTCATCCTGACCGTGGTCACGCTGGGACTCGTGCTGGGCATGTACCTCTACTTCAGTTTCTGGCTGTAGGCTTGTTTCCGGTTGCGGAGCAGGAGGTTGTGACTTTGAGGTCACAAATTGTGACCTCAAGAGAGAAAGGAAGTGAGCATGACGGCAGGCAGCCTTGAACTTTGGTTTGTGACGGGGAGTCAGAATCTCTATGGACCCGAAACGCTGAAACAGGTGGCGGCGGACTCGAAGCAGATCGCGGAAGCACTGAACCGGGACGCCTCCATCCCCGTCAAGGTGGTCTGGAAGCCGACTTTGACGACTCCGGACGAGGTGTTCGAGCTGTGCCGCGAGGCCAATGCCGCGTTGCACTGCATCGGGTTGATCGCGTGGATGCACACGTTCAGCCCGGCCAAGATGTGGATTGCGGGACTGAGCGCGTTGAAGAAGCCGTTTCTGCATCTGCACACGCAGTTCGGCCGCGACATTCCCTGGGCCGAAATCGACATGGATTTCATGAACCTCAACCAGTCGGCGCACGGTGGTCGCGAGTTCGGGTTCATCTGTGCGCGCCTGCGCAAGGAGCGCGCGGTCGTCGTCGGCCACTGGGAAGACCCGGGTGTGCGTGAGGAGCTGGCGGTCTGGTCGCGTGTCGCCATGGGCTGGCACGAGTCGCAGCACCTCAAGGTGGCGCGGTTCGGCGACAATATGCGCGAGGTTGCGGTCACGGAAGGCGACAAGGTCGAAGCCCAGATCAAGTTCGGCTATGCGGTCAACGGGTACGGTGTGGGCGACCTGGTGGATTGTGTCAAGCAGGTCGCCGACGCGGAGATCAACGAGCTGGTCGCGGAGTATGGAGAGCTGTATGCGATCCACGGGGAAGCGAGCCATGCCAACATCCGCGAGCAGGCCCGGATGGAGCTCGGCATGCGCGCGTTCCTCGAGGAGGGCGGCTTTGGCGCGTTCACGACTACGTTCGAGAACCTGCACGGGCTGAAGCAGCTTCCCGGGTTGGCGGTTCAGCGGTTGATGGCCGACGGCTACGGGTTCGGCGCGGAGGGCGACTGGAAGACCGCGGCCATGACGCGCATCGTGAAAGTGATGGGGGCAGGACTGCCCGGCGGCGCCTCGTTCATGGAGGACTACACTTATCACCTCGACCCCGAGGGCACGGCCGTTCTCGGCGCGCACATGCTCGAGATTTGTCCGTCCATCGCGGACGGCAAGCCGGCGCTGGAGGTGCATCCGTTGGGGATCGGCGGTAAGGACGACCCGGCGCGCCTGGTGTTCAACGTGGCGGCCGGACCGGCCATCAACGTGTCGCCGATCGACATGGGCAACCGTTTCCGGGTCATAGTGAACGAAGTCGACGCGATCGTGCCGACGCACGAACTGCCCAAGCTGCCCGTGGCGCGCGCGTTGTGGGTGCCCCGACCGAATCTCAAGATCGGCGCGGCGGCGTGGATCCTGGCCGGCGGCGCCCATCACACCGCTTACTCGCAGCAGATCGACACCCGCCACATCGAGATCTTCTGTGAGCTGGCCGGCATGGAGCTCGTCGTCATCGATGCCGACACGCGCCTGCGCCAGTTCAAGCAGGAGCTGCGTTGGAACGAGGCGGCGTACCGGTAGATCACAGCCCGGCGAGGATCGCCGGGGACAACGCACGCACCACCCGTAGCCCCGCTCCCTGAAGGGGAGCCACATCTGAACGCGGCGAGAGGGGCATCGTTCCCCTTCAGGGAGCCTCAGAGAACCTTTTATGTTGAGCTCAACATAAAAGGACGTCTGAGCCTGCGTGGTGGGGTGTCTGACCGGTCCCCAGGGTTTCACCCCGGGCTTGGACGTGCGTCCCCGTTGGGGACGGGCGGCCCATCCGTACCGAGTCGCGGGAGGACGACACGAAACTGCTCACTTCCCGGGAATCAGCACGATCCCACCGGTCCAGTTGTCCCGCGGAATGCGAAGCGTGTCGCCGGTCAGTATGGGTTGACATACGGCAAAAAGTGCCGTACTATGACCCATAATGAAGACAACCATCGAGATTGACGAGAAGAAGCTCGAGCGTGTCATGCGACTCACCGGTGTGCGGTCGCGGAGAGCTGCCGTCGACTACGCCTTGACTTGTACGGAACGCACCGAACGACTCCGCAAGGTGTTCGAGAACCCACTCCCTGACGAGGAGTACCTCGGGGCCCTGGCGGATGACTACGACCTGAGTGCCCTGCGCGAGGAGGATGTGCGGGACAACCATGTGGATGATTGACTCCAGCACCTACATCGATTGGATGCGCAGCGGCAGGAATCCGGTACGCATCCTGCGCCCGTTTGTTCAGGCCGGTCTGCTCGTGTCTTGCGGTCTCGTGCGCGTCGAAGTTGTGCGAGGCATCGTGAAACCGGCGGTCAAGGCCGAGATGGACGGCCTCTTTGACGCCATCCGTGAAGTCCCCGCGACACCCGCACTCTGGTCTCGTGTCTCAGAGTTGGCTTGGCGTCTCGACAGAAAAGGGATCGTGCTCCCCGTGTCCGACCTGATCATAGGTGAGTGTGCTATCTTCGAGAACGCGACACTTGTGAGTTCCGATGCACACTTCACGGAGATTCCCGACCTCAAGCTCGCCGAAGCGCTCCCTTCCTGGGAGTAGCCGGATTCCGCCTGGAGAGGGCCGGGCTTGTCCCGGTGGAGCCGAGATTGGCTGGTGGCCGCTCTGCGAGCGCAACGGCAGCCTCCAACCAGTCTTGGCTCCACCGGCACAAGGCCGGCGGCGGCCGCCGGCAAGTGCGACAAATCGCAGATGCGCCCGGACTCGCTTTCGGGGCGTGGCTTTGTTTGACAATTGCAGCCGATTGGACCACAGTCGGTCGCGCCGTCGGCAGCAGATCTGTTTCCTGCGACAGACGTGAGGATCGTCACTTGAGGAGCATAGTTACCCTTGTCCTGGTAGCGGCCGCCGTCATATCCCGGGCCCAGTCGGTGTCGGGGCTGCGGGAGCACTACTCCGAGCGGACGCGTTGGGATGCGGAGTCGGGAACGTTGACGTTTGCGGGTACGGGCGAGATCAGGTTCGACAAAGACAGACACGTACCTGCGCGAGAAGTAGAAGGGTTTTCGCTTTCTGAACAACTCAGGCCGGACACTGCTCGCGTCGTTACAGTGGTTGGCTCATTTTCCCGGGTTCCCGATCTGCGGCAAACGTAGGTCCGATTTGCAATCGGACCCAACGCCGCCCAGGCGTGGCGTCCCCCCTAGGCAATTTGAAATGACCGGCGTGGTTTGGGTCCGATTGCAAATCGGACCTACGTTCGCCGCTCATGCCCACACGGGCAAATCGGAGGCGGGTGCGGGGCAGGCCTCTGGCGTTCCGGCATGACAGGCAGGAGCAAAAGCTCCCGGCAACACAATCATGGTGCCGCCCCGCGCGGGCGTGTTACAGTATGTAGCAAGGCATTGTATTGAATGAGGAGACCGCACCGTTGAGGGGTTCCACCACATTTGTCGGACTACTGTGCATGCTGTTTGCGGCGGGGACTGCCACACCGGCTACGGTGCTTGTTGAGGCTGAGGGCTTTTCGACCCGCGGCGGTTGGGTCATCGATCAGCAATTCGTGCAGCAGATGGGGTCGCCGTATCTCCTGGCGCATGGCCTGGGCAAACCGGTGGCCGACGCGATGACGGATGTCACGTTTCCGGCCGGTGGCACGTACCGCGTCTGGGTCCGTACGCGTGACTGGGTGCCGGAGCATGTCGACGATCCTGGGCGCTTTCGCGTGCTGGTTGCGGGACACGATCTCGGCGTGGATTTCGGAACGGAGGACGGGTCCTGGCACTGGCAGGACGGCGGCGTTGTTGCGGTTACCGGCACGACCGTCGGCGTGGCCCTGCACGATCTGACCGGATTCGAAGGGCGCTGCGATGCGCTGGCGTTTCTGAGCGATACGAACGACGTGCCGCCGAACGAGTTCGAGGCGCTGTGGGAATGGCGGCGCGTTGTGCTGGGGAAAACGGTGGCCCCGCCCGTGACCCAGTCTTTCGATTGTGTCGTTGTAGGCGGCGGGATCGCCGGCACGGCTGCGATCATCGCCGCATCGCGCGGTGGAGCGTCGGTTGCGCTGGTGCAGGACCGCCCGGTGCTGGGCGGCAACGCGAGCCAGGACGTGCGCGTGCACACGCTTGGCAAACAGGCTTCCGATCGCAACAATATCGTCGCCAGCCTGCAGAGCAAGGGCACCAGCGGCCTCGACACGTTTATCGGGTATGATTCCAACCGGCTGGACGTTGTGAATGCCGAGACGAACACCACGCTCATTATGCCATGGCGTGCCTACGGCGTGGTGACGAACGCCGACAAGCGCATCACGGCCGTGGATGCGCGGCACATTCGCACGGGTGAGCGCATGCGGGTCCAGGCCCCGGTCTTTATCGACTGCACGGGCGACGGTTGGATCGGGCACTGGGCCGGCGCGAGCTGGCGCATGGGCAGCGAGGCCCGCGACGAGTTCAACGAGTCCATCGCGCCCGTGACCGCCGGCACGCTGACGATGGGAAACACGGTGTGGTGGGAGTCCTACGACACGGGAGTCTCAAACACTTTTCCTGAAGTGCCGTGGGCCATGGATGTGGCCGGAGGTCATACGGCCACAAAAGGGGACTGGTACTGGGAGTATGGCCTTCTGCTCAACACGATTGACGATGCCGAGCATATTCGTGACCACCTGTTCCGGGCGATCTACGGCAGCTTCTACAACGCCAAGCAGGATCCGGCAAACGCGACACGCGACC
>CAZKRK010000050.1:0-28717 GCA_964555035.1 uncultured Victivallales bacterium
CTGGAGCGCAGCGGAAGGGCAAGGGCGAGCAGAGAGTGAGCCGCTCGCAGCGCCCAACAAACCCCTCGACCAACCCAGAGCAAGGGACGTCGCCCGGCAGCGGACCCAGAAAGACCCTGCCCCCATCACGGCATCCGCACCGCGGGTCTGTAGAAGCACCTCCGCCGTGCGGCATCGTTGGTGACGGCCAGTTTGAGAATCCCGTTGTTGCCCGGTATCGCCAGATCCAGCCTCATCCAGGAGCAATGGCGCAGGTTCGTGCACCATTGCACATCGTACAGGCGTTGCACCGAGCTGTCAGGAACCAGGAACCGCCACCCATTGGTGTCACCCTCGAACTGGGGGTCGAAGTAGGAGGCGGCGTTGGTCGGTATCGTGTCCGCCACATGCTCCTGCCAGTCGTACCATCCGATCAGACCGGCAACGAAGAGAATGGCGGCGGCACATGGAACAGTCCGATTGTGTAGCATGGTATTCCTTCCGAGTTGAAATGCCTAGACGGTCGCCGGGCACTCTCCCCGCCCGGGGCGTCGTCCTGCCCCGTTGTCATCTTGCCGACAGGAGCGGGAAGAGCTGTTACGTCCACGCCCTGTCTGAAGCACTCCCTCCAACGTTGTGTGAACTTTATGGGAAACAGTTGTCACGCGCAAGAGGGATTCGATTCAGAGAATTGGTCGCACGCGTTCGGGCAGACGGGTTCACCGGGCCAACACCTCGACGCCCTTGCCTTGTTACGGTCGCGCAGCGAGTTTGCGCGCCGCTCACTCTCCGCCCGCCCTTGCCCTTCCGCTACGCTCCAGGGCTTGTGGGCGCACTACGAACGCCGTGTATGCGTGAGGGGATGAGCGCCGTGTATGCGCAGGGGGAGCGCAACGTTCGTAGTGCGCCCGCAAGCCCTGGAGCGTAGCGGAAGGGCAAGGGCGTCGTTTGGCGGCAAGGAGGCGCGGCAACACCCTACGGCTGCCGCTCGCGAATCCAGAAGTCGGTGGCGCCGGCGCGGGGACCCCCATCCGTGAAGGTCAGTGCCAAGTCTGCCGACGTCTCCGAAAGCGATGCTGCCCTGGCCGTCCCGATGGCCTCGTCGTCGGTTCCTGCTTCCCCCTGCAGGATGTCGAACTGCGTGCCTTCGCGGATACCGTGGAACATCCCCACGGCCGCCCGCGCGCGTCCGGCTTTGATATCCGTGAGAGGCGCGACGATCGGCTTGAGCGCCACGGCCTTGCTCACGATCTCGGCTGCCAGGGCGGCGCAGGTCTGTTCGAGATCCTCTTCGGGAGCACGGCTGCTCCTGAACGATCCCAGGACCCGGGTGGTTTCGGTGTCGATCAGGCGCAGGTAGAGCTGGTCCTTTTCGCCGATCGCCATCAGGTTTCCGGCCAGCAGCATCCCGGCCGGCAGCAGTTTGCCTATCGCAAGTTTGGCGCGGGCGTCGGCCAGGGAAGAGGAGCCCATGTCCATTTCCCTGAGGGCCTCTTCAATCGCTTCGCGTTCGACAACGACCAGGCCGCCGGCATCTTCAAGCGCCGTGCGTAGACAGATGCGATAGAGCAGCCCCATGCCCTCGTCGGCGTGGCCGCTCGTCTCCGGACCGATACAGGCCACAACACGTGGACGCGGCAACGACGCATCGACATCTCCAGGCGCCTCGGCCTCCAGTTTCGCTTTGCGTTCCGCCAAGTGGTCGATCAACCGGCTCAGGCGGTCGCGCGCCTTGGAGCGTCGTTCACTGTCAAGGTAGTCGGCCACGGACCTGACCATGCGGGTGTCGCCGTGCGACTTGAGCATGGACGCGACCAGCCGGCCGGCTGCGTTGGTAGCGCCGGACTGAGCCAGGGCCAGGATGTCGCGCAGCCGGTGTTGGGGGGAAGGCGCTGTTCCCGCCAGGGGCGGCGGGGCGGCGTCCCGGTCACCCGTTTCAAGCGTGACCGGCGGGAGCTCGGACGCAAACTCCTCGGTGGCCGCCGGTTCGACGAACACGAATTCACCGCCCGCGTGTCCAGCCGTCACGAGAGGCGCCATCTGTACCATCTGGCCGGTCAAGGCGGCCACTTTCCTCTTGGCCGCCAGTCCCAGGTCGGAAGCGGAAAAGACGGAACGCCCCGAGTGCTCGAGATAGTTCAGCACTTCCTGCCCGAACACGCTGTGGCGGGCGCCGCTGTCGAGCACGGGCTCAAGATCGCCGCTGGCGATAACGAAACGGGAAGGTCGCAAGATGGCCTGCCGGTACCAATTCATGTCCAGCTCTCTCTTTGCCGTGGTCTTGCCGCGCAGCAGAGCGCCGGCGTAGCAGGAGTCGGCAATCACGAGGATGTGCCGGGCGGTGGATGCGCTGAGTACCTTGGTGATGCTCGAGTTCCACAGCCAGTCTTCCTTGGCCAGGCGGTCGCCGACGCGCTTGCGCGCATTGCGCGGAATCCAATACCCCTCTCCCAGGTCGCCATCGTAGTAGCCGTGCCCGGCGAAGTAGATCACGACGGCATCGTTCGGCCCCAGCGTCACCAGCTTGTCCAGCTCGGACATGATCGCGGCGCGCGTGGCCCGGCCGTCGAGGAGACGCTTGACGTTGAAGCCGTACTTCTCCTCCAGAACCCGGCCCGCGGCTTCCGCGTCGGCCCGCGCAGTCTTGAGTGCGGCCCAGCCTCCTCCATTGTGCGCAGCGTAGTCGCTCACGCCAATGACCAGCGCCCGGTACGCGGGCAGCAGTTGATTGGGTACCGTACGCGCTGGCTGCGGCGGTTGGGTGACCGTCCGGGTCGTAGCACCGTCCTTCGAATGCTCTCGTGCATACCACAGGCCGCCGGCCGCCGCGGCCAGCGCGACCGCCGCGGCTGCCCCTAGCCAGACCCTTGAACGGGGCCTGCGTGGCAGCCGGAGCATCCGCGAAAGACCGACCAGGCTGCCCTGCGAATGAATGGAGGACATGATAGGACTCGCGCCCGCGGGAGGAACCGCGCGCGTCGGCAGTTTCCCCAGCTCCACACGCTTGATGTCCTCCAGGAGGTACTCCCACGTTTCGTGGCGTTGGTTGCGGTCCTTGGCCATCATGATCCTGATCAGATCGGCGCAACCGTCAGACAGTTCCGGTACCAACTCACGGGGATGAGGCAGCTCTTCCACCAGTTGCTTGCGCAACGTCTGAACGGCCGAACTGGCCTTGAACGGCAATCGACCCGTTACCATATGATAGAGGGTTGCGCCCAGCGAGTACATGTCCGAACGCGTGTCGACATCCTTGGAGCCCCGAGCCTGTTCCGGGCTCATGTAGTTCGGTGTTCCGACGACGACGTTGGTCATGGTCAGACCCGACTCCACGCTCAGCATTTTGGAGAGGCCCATGTCCATCAGCCTGGCGCTTTCATGCTGGTCGAGCATAATGTTGGTCGGCTTTATGTCGCGGTGCAACATCCGGTGTTCCCGCCACGCGTAGGCGAGCGCCTCGCACACCTCGCGCGTCACGGCCAGGGCTTGTTTTTCGTCAAGCGTCCCTTTCCTCAGCAGTTGGGCGATGGTTCTGCCTTTCACGTAGGCCATGGCCAGGAAGTACAGTCCCGCATCCTGCCCGGCTTCGTAGGCCGTCACGATACGCGGATGCTCCAGCTTTGCGGCCATGCGGACTTCATGCAGAAAACGTTCGACGGCTTCCCGGTCGGACATCAGCGACGAAGGCAGGATTTTCAGGGCCACGTTGCGGTCCATGCTGGTCTGGTGCGCCAGATAGACCTCTCCCATGCCTCCTTTCCCGAGCGGCCGGATGATCTTGAATCCGCCTATGGTGACACCCGGCGCCGGGACCTTTCCGGGCGATGGCACTTGCGCATCGCCCGCGCCCAGCGAGGCTGCCGTGAGGGGACCGACTTCTTCATGCCCGGGGGTGGACAACACCGTATATTCGGGATCATCTGGCATAGAGGCGGCATCCTTTCCTGATTGTGCCGGCTCCTTCGGCCGGCACTATCCGCGCTTTGCTGCTCTCGCGGCTCACTTGCTTCACATCCAGTTCCACCCACTCGCCGTCCACGCGGCACACTTGCCCCTCGCCGGCGCCGCCATCGTCCGCGTCGGCAATCGCGACGAATCTCGTCCCCGAGCGAACCCCTACCTCGTAACCGACGTCAATCACGGCATCCTCTCCCGCGTGATCGATCACGGTGCCGGACACCAGCGGGAAGCGGCTTTCCAGCTTCAACACCAGGCCGGACACCTGGTACGCCAGGTCTTCCGCCATGTTCTCGGAGTAGACGTCTTCGGCAACAAGCGGGCGCCCCCGCGTTGTGTCCACGGCTTCCACGCGTACCGTCAAGCCTACGTCGTGCTTCATCACGACGCCGAGGAAAAGCAGCTCGGCGGGCAGCATCTTGCCGATGCGAAGAGCTCGCCCGCGGTCGGCCAAATCCGAGAGGCTGAGCTGCTGCTCGCGCAGAATGAACTCCCAGCCTTCGTCCCGCTCCAGAAGATGAAAACGAACCGGTTCGACCAGCAGTTCGTCTTCCAGCAGTCGCTTGATGTGCTCGGTCATTCCGCTGCCGTCGTCGCCGCGGAGGGGCGGTACGCCGATCTTGAGCCTGAATTCGGCGTCGAGATACTCGGGCTCACAGCGGATGACGGTTACCGTCTTCTCGCTCGTGTTCCCGGCCCTGTCGGTCGCCACGACATCGAAACGGTTCGTGCCCACAGCCAGCGGCAAACGGCGGGCGAAATGCGCGCGTACGGCGCCCCGGTCCGCGGGGTCAAGCTGGTTCTCGCCGCAGATGGCGACGACCGCCAGGCCGCCGCCGTCGCGGACTTCGCCGTCGAGAAAGTACTCCTCGTCGAACACGCGAACGGTGCGGTTGGCCATGGCCAGTTTCATGCTTGGCGGCAGTCCGTCCGCCCGCGCCCCAACCGCACAGACCGGCAACGCGCCGGACTCCAGCCCGGAGACCTCACGGGCCAGGTCACGCGAGAGAACCATCCGCAACCTGTTGCCGGCCAAATCCTCCGCCGTGAGGACGAGTTCCTTCCCGTCCGTGACCCTGGTCTGGATTTTCGCGGACCTTCTGTCGTCCAGTTGCAGTTGGTTGCCCTCCAGGGAGACGCTCTTCAGCGCGTTGTCGTCACGGCAGACGGCCGTGACCAGCCAGCCCGCGCCGTCCGGGACCACGCGCTGCACCGTTGCCAGCGGCGGTTGCCAGTCGGCCATCCACTCCGTGTGGAGTGTGACCGACCGTCCCAGCAGGTCCGTAGCAACCACGGCAACCGTATTGCTGCCTTCACGCAGCCGCACCTCCTTGTCAAAGGCACAGCGTTCTTCGGCCAGTTCGATGAACTCCGTCGAATCGCCGATTGCGAGCCGCGAAATCCGCGCCGGTCCGCTGGCCACGCCGCTCAGGCGACGCGTTCGCTCGCCCGTCCAAACGGCTCCGGCCGCGGCGCTCAGTTCGATCCGCGGCTCCGGTGGCGGTGCGGCTGCGAGGCGCTTGCGGCGGGCGAGGTTCAGGTAGCGCTTGGCTCTGCCCGAGGGGGCCTGTTCCAGGGACTTCTCGAGACGCGTGATGGCTTTGTCCGTATCGCCGAGCCTGTACAGGCAGACGCCGAGCTCACGGTTCGGAAAGTAGCCTTCGATGAAGTGCATGCCGTACGTGCGCACGCGCCACGTATCGGTATCGTTCCCAAATTTCGCGCCGGAACGCAGCCCCAGGGCCCGTTCGAAGTCCTCCCGGGCGTGCCGGACGTCGCCCTTCATGGCCAGAGCTTCCCCGCGCCGGTAGTAGTTCCACCAATTGCGATGGCGCAGCTCGCCGGTTGCGTCATCCCCCTGTCGCGTGCCAACCGTCTCGCAGCCGGCAGCCAGGAGCAGGCAGAGAAGGATGGGCGCGAGCGAGAGTATCCGGACGGCAGCGCGGGCAGCCGGGTGGTGACTTGCAGCGCTCGCCGGCAGACATCTCCACCATGCCACCCCGAGGACGCCACCGGGCCGCCCCTCACCCGGTCCCGCTTCGCGTGCCCGACCTCTCCCCAGGGAGAGGTGAATGCTGCGGTTCCACCTCTCCCCCCGGGGGAGAGGTCGGGCACGCGAAGCGGGACCGGGTGAGGGGCGCACCGCTGGCCTCGGGATGGCATGCAGGGATCGAAGTTTGCGGTCAGCCCCGCTCATCACTCGCCTCCATCGTCGACTGCCGTTTGCAGACAATCCGCTCGGACAGTGTAGGCTCGTCACCCATGTGCGCCGCGTCCTGCTTCTTGCCCGGGTACGGCAAACCTCAGACTATCAGGTCGAGAGGAAGAAAAAAGACACTTTTTTCGACTCGATGAACGGAGTAGCATGCGAGGGAACTTATGAAGACTATGGCGGCAATCGGCATCGCGAGTCTGCTCGTGCATGCGTGCGTGTCGGCGCACGGCAGGACAATCAGCATCAGCACACCCGGCGGGGTTGTCCAGCTTGACATCAGTCACGTTGGTCCCAGTGGCGGATTGGTCAATCCGCAGCCGCCGACTGCACCCGGGTTTCGCCCGCCGTCGTTCTTCTCGGCGCCGTTGCCTACCGGTTCCGGTGCGCGTGCATTCGGATTGGGCGGTGCGTTCACGGCCGTGGCCGACGACGCCACCGCCGCCTCGTGGAACCCGGGCGGACTGCTACAGCTCGAACGTCCGGAAGCGTCCGCTGTCTTCCGCTACTCGTTCGATCTGAACCGGCACTCTTCGCGCGATTCCATGTACGAAACCGGCCGGGACGACTTTGACAGCCTCGGTCTGAATTACGTCAGCGCCGTCTATCCTTTCCGTCTCGCCGGGCGAAACGCCGTTTTCTCGGCCAACTACCAGGAGGCCTTTGATTTTACCCAGTCGTTCTCCGCGAGGGCGAGCGATCTCTCGTCCGAGACGCGGGCGCGCACCTCGACCGCTACTTTTGAAGACACGGTCGAGACGCATGTGGAACAGGGCAGCAGCGTGTTTCAGGACGGCGTTATCACGGTCGACGTGACGTCCCAGCTTGAGACTCATGCCACCACGTTTCTGCGCGAGGTCATTGAATCGGACATGGTGACGGATCTGCACTTTCAGCAGAACGGCGGCATTGACGCGATTACGCCGTCCCTGGCCGTGGAGGTGACCCCGAAGCTCTCCGTTGGTGCATCGCTTAACATCTACCGGGGCAATCCCTTTGCCGGTGGGGACGTCCGCTCGCGTACGCGTGCAGCCTACAGCGGCAATTCGGCGAATCTGGTTTCGCGGCGCGAGGAACGGACGACGTCGGGCACCTATACCTATACGGGCCGCGTGCAGGCCCCGCCGGGCGGGTCAACCGGGATGCCGATCGATTTTCCCATCTTGGGGGATGGAACGATCGAGCCGCACACCGAGACGACCCGTGACGACTGGCGCGAAGGACTCGAGTTCGACGGCATGTATGAAGAGACCAGCGTCTACGATGACTTCCAGGGGCTGAACGCTACGCTGGGCGCGCTCTGGACAGTCTCGCGTCACCTGAGCCTGGGCGTGGCCGTGGACCTCCCGTGGACGGCGGAGGCCGAGCAGACCAAGGCCGTGCACAACACGCTCACCAGTTACAACGATTCGCGCTCGCGGATACTCGACGTGACGACGTCGGACGCGGTGACGTCCAGTGACGTGGAGTTTGACTTCCCGCTCTGTTGGGCGGTGGGCGCCGTGTGGCGCTGGAAACACAACCTGTACACAACGCTCGACGTGAGTGAGACACTCTGGTCCGATTTCGCTTTTCAGGCCGCGGGGCAGGGCAAATTGAACCCCTTTGACGGATCGCCGCACGGCCGTAATGACGTAGACGATTGCTGGGCCGTGCGGTGCGGCGTCGAATACCTCTGGATGCTGACCAACTCGGAGATCCCCCTGCGGGGCGGTCTCTCATGGGAGCAGCGCCCCGCCATAGGAGACCCGGATCGGTTCTGGGGCGCCAGTGTCGGTTCGGGCTGGGCATTGCGGCGGGGCGATCGAAGCGTCATTTTCGATGTCGCCTACATGTGCGCCTATGGCGACAATGTCCTCGGCAGCCTCGTTCCCGACCAGCCGGGACTGACCACCGACGTGACCGAGCACCAGGCCTTCGTGTCCTGCATCTGTCACTTCTGAACCGTCAGAGCGTCTGTTCCGCCGGCACCATCAGGAGTTTCGGGATGATGACGTGTGGCGGTTGCTCGAGCATGAACTTGACGGCGCGGGCGATGTCTTCCGGCTGCACGGGCTGGGTAATGGACTTGATCATGGCCTTCTGTTCGGGCTTCCAATGGCTTTGGAGCTCGGTCAGGGTGTATCCGGGTTCGATCACCATGGCGCGCACGCCCGTGCCGGCGAGCTCGAGGCGTAGGGATTCGGTCATGGCCTCGATCGCGTACTTGGTGCCGGCGTAGATTCCGACCGTCGGGCGCACTTTCATGCCGAGGATGCTGGACGTCGTGATCAGGTCGCCATGGCCCTGGGCCTTGAACACCCTCAGTGCCGCATAGGCCAGACGCACGGCGGCTTCGAAGTTCGTGCGAATCATGGCGGTCAGGCCCTCGTCGTCGACTTCCTCCACCTTGCCGATGTTCATGATTCCGGCATTGCTGAACACGAAGTCCAGCCGCCCGAAACGGTCTACGGCCGTGTCGACCAGGGCCTTGGGCAGCGAGGCGTCCGCGATGTCGCCGGGCACGGCCACCGCGTCGCCCGTGACCTCGTCGACAAGGCGCTCGAGCACTTCCGCGCGTCGCGCCGTGACGACCAGCTTCGCGCCGGCTTCGCTCAACAGCTTCGACGTTGCCCACCCGATTCCGCTCGACGCCCCCGTAACGATCCCAACCGCACCTGACAGTTCCATGACAACCTCCTCCGCGTGATGATCGGCAATGGCTGTCCATTGTGAACCCGGCGGTGGGCGGAGTCAACAATGCCGTCCGCACTCGGCGACCCTGGGCGGATCTGACTTCCGCCGAGTCAGGGCGATCCTCGATCGACAATAGGCTCACACCTTATAAAGTGTGAGCCTGCTTGCTGCTGCTTGACCTGCGGGCACGCGTTCGCCTAACCTCAATCCCAGGTGGGAGGCATAGGCATGGGGCTTCAACTCGTCATCAATACGTTCGGCACAAGCGTCCGCAGAGAAGGGGAGCTGTTTCGCATTCTCAGCGGCGGACGTAAGGTGGACGTCTCGGCGCGCAAAGTCCAAAGCCTCCTCATCACCACCGGCGCACACTTTTCGACCGACGCCATCCAGCTTGCGGTCGACCACAACATCGACGTCGTGCTGCTCGACAAGTTCGGTTCTCCATACGGTCGCCTGTGGACCGCGAAAATGGGCAGCACGGCGGCCGTGCGCAGGCGCCAGGGCGCCGTGTCGGAGACGGCCGAGGGCGTGGAACTGGCCAAGACCTGGGTGGCGACGAAGCTCGAAAACCAGGGCGAGCTCATCCGCGATCTCGGCCGCCGCCGGCCCGACTCGAAGGCGGAAACGTCGAGGAAATCCGGGACACCGTGTTCGGCATGGAAGGACGTTCCGCCGCGGCCTACTGGGGACTGATCGGCACGCTGCCGCCCGCCAACTTCCGCTTCAAGGCGCGTTCGAAACACCCGGCGTACGACCTCTTCAATGCCATGCTGAACTACGCCTACGGCGTGCTCTACTCGGAAGTCGAGCGCGCCTGCATCGTCGCCGGTCTCGATCCGTTCGTCGGTTTCCTGCACACCGACAACTACAATAAGCAATCCCTCGTCTACGACATATCCGAAGACAAACAGCGCACCAAAATCTCGAAAGCCTGCCAGGCCTACGGCCTCCAGCGCATCCAGAAGAGCGTCTTTCTGGGCGACCTCCCGGCCCACTGCGCCGACGAAATCGCCGAATTCAGCCGCGAGCTCATTGACAAAGAGACCGACGCGGTTTTCATCCTCCCCTGCTGCCAGGAAGATTTCGGGAAACGCATCGTCATCGGCCGAAAGGAATTCGACGAAGAACTGGTGCAGGGAACGAAGAAGACCATGATGTTATGACGCACCGTAGGACGGTCCTCCGGGCCGTCCTGAAGCCCGGGGAACGACGCAAAGGCGGCCGAAAACGCCACGCGCGAGCAAGCCAACAAGGCAAGAAATCTGACATATCCGCTCAAATGTCAGACTTTTTGCCTAATTCGCTTGTAGGCAGTGGGCCGGATTTGCAATCCGGCCGCCAAAGCCCCGGAGCATATTCAGGAGAACACCACGCCCCAGCCCCCGACATTCTCTCAACATGCTCCCCCTGTCCCAGGCCGGATTCCGAATCCGGCCCACCGAAGAACCGCGCACACTTACCAGAATCATATTGACTCCCCACCCGGCAATCACAATTATGATCACGGAAAGGGAGGCTGACCATGGTGGCGCCGAACGAAAACGAACGGGTGATCATCGCCGACATCAAGTCTCGTCTTGCCGCAACCTTCGGCGACCGGTTCACGGGCTTGGTTCTCTACGGTTCTCGCGCACGGGGCGACGCGCAGCCCGACAGCGACATGGACCTTCTCGTCATCCTGCGAGGCCCCGTCCGCCTCGGTCCCGACATCCACCTCATTGTAAAGACCATCTACCCTACGCAGCTCAACACCGATTTCTCCATCCACGCCACTCCCGTCGACGAAGCCGACTACACCGCCCAAACCTTCGCCCTCTACCGCCACGCCAAAGCGGAGGGAGTGCCGGCATGAGTACGGAAGCCAGAGACCTCTGGGCGCGAGCCGAACGTGCGCTGAAGACTGCGGCGCAGTGGGCCGGCGGCGTCTTTCCTGCCGTCACGAGGAGCAGCAGTTGTGCGGGTTCCTGGGAACGTTGTTGACCAACGTCTCCTTGCCGGATGGCTTTGGCCTGGGCAAGGCCGTTTCGCATGGGTACGGGTGGATTGAACGGGAGTGAAATGCGCTCTTGACGGCGGGGTGCGGAGTATATACTGTTGTCTATACGGAGAACGACATTGCTTGGAGATACTTGACATGACAACGGCAAAGTTATTCGCAAACGGGGGCAGTCAGGCGGTGCGGTTGCCGAAATCGATGCGCTTTGACGGGGACGAGGTGGAGGTCAGGCCTTTCGGCAACGGTGTATTGCTTCTGCCCGTGGGCGGTGTGGATTGGGACGAGTGGTTTGCGGGTCTGTACGAATTCACTGACGACTTCATGGCGGAACGCAACCAACCCATGGCGGCCGAAGAACGGGAGCCGCTTGAATGACGGTCATGTTCGACACGAGCATCTGCGTCCATGTGATCCGTCACAAGCCGCCCGGAATCCTGGAACGCGTCCGGAACACACCGCGCGGAGCCCTGCTGGTTCCCACGATTGTCGTGGCGGAGCTCCAATGCGGGGTCATCAAGTCGGCCAACCCCTTCAAGAACCAGCGGGCGCTGGCGATATTCCTCCAGCCATTTTCGCTTGCGGCGTTCACACCGCAAGACGCGGTTGTCTACGGTCGGCTTCGCGCCGGACTCGAACGGCGGGGTTGTCCGATCGGACCGCTGGACACGCTGATCGCGGCCGCGGCCGTTGCGCGCAAGAGCACGCTTGTCACAATCAATGACGGCGAGTTTCGGCGCGTACCCGGCCTCAGGGTGGAGAACTGGCTTGATGCCACGTAGCGCCGGTCCTGTCCGCCTCCGGCGGACTTCGGCCGGTGACCCGTAGCGCGGGTGTCCGATCCGCGCATGTGTGTGTGCAAGAGAATAGAGTGCGAGAAAATGGACCGTCAGTCGGAACTCTCTCCTGACATTCTCTCGCCACGCTCCGGCGCGGGTCAGGCACCCGCGCTACGGGGGACCGCACCCGCGCTTTCCACCTGGTACCTCACTCCCTCCCACCTGCTCGAGTACCTCTACTGTCCGCGGTTCACCTATTTCGAGTACGTGTTGGGGTTGCCGGGGCATCAGGAGAAGCGCTACAAGGTCCAGCGCGGACGTACCGCACACGACGTTTGCTTCGTCCCAATGCCTGGTCGACCAATCAGCCCAAAAAGAGCAGTTGCCCGCAGATGACGCAGATTGACGCAGATAAGGTCCCGAATCTGCGTTCATCTGCGTCATCTGCGGGCAACTTCTGCCTCATCCGGCTTCTCACCAAATGGGTGCGTCGTGTGACGTCGCCATCGTCAATGTTTGCAGACGTTTGCGTAGGAATCGGCGGTTCAACTGCCGAATACAGGATCAGTTACGTCGAGCCACCTTCTTGATGCCGGGAGCAGTGGAGCGTAAGATGAAGGTGACACCTTTGTTTGGTTCGTTTCTCTGGGTTACGGTCAGTCCCGCTTGACGGACGTTGCTCTGTGGCGTAGCTTACCCGGCCTGATGTGTACGTGTACGAAGACCTCATTGACGGCTGTCTGTGTGAGCGTTGCCTGGCTGGGGCTTGTCGCCACGCCGTGCGCGCAGCAGTCCGATGCGGCAAATCCCCTTGCCAAGGCTCGCGCCCAGTACGAAGAACACATCGGCAGGTTCGAAGCCACGGCCCGCGGTTCTCGCGCGGAAGCCTTGCGCCTTTACGGCAACACGCTGAAACGACTGGCCGACTCCTATCAGAAAAGCGGCGCCCTGGAGAGCCTGCTTGCCGTGCAACGTGAGCAGGAGCGGTTCAAGCAGGAGGGCAGCATCCCGCGCACGGCGGCTCCCAACACTCCCGCGATGCTGGCTACCGTCCAGCAGAAGGCGCGCAAAGCCTTCACCGACGCAAACCGCACCGCGGCCAGGTCGGTGATTGAGCTCACCGAGAAGTATGTCACTCACCTCGACCGTCTGAAACGCACGCTCACCCAGGCGGGCAAGATGGAGGATGCACTGGCGGTTCGGGAAGAAATCGAAGGTGCCAGAAAGGCTCCGGCGTATACGTCCGCTTTGTTCGAGCAGGCGGAGCTTGACGCTGCCGCGCGCGAGACCGGATCGAGCACGCCCGACCGTCCGCGTCCGCCCGGGGCCGATGCGACGCTCTGGAGCTGGAAAGCCGGCGTCAGCGCCCTGCGCAAGGCGCGGGAGCTCGATGCCGAGGGCAAAGCCAAGGTAGCCGCGACCGGATTGGAAATCAAGGGCGGCCGGATCATGGTCAAGTCCTTCGACGAGGCGTGCGTGAAACGGATTATGAGCGCGAATGCCCTGACGCTCGAGGCGGAATTCCGCACAGCCGGTCTCGATCAGGGTGGCCCGGCGCGGATCGTCTCCTGTTCCCTTGACGGCCACGCACGCAATGTCTCGCTGTGCCAGGAAGGGACCTCACTGGTGCTGCGTCTCAGGACGACGGATACCGGCCGCAACGGAACGAGCCCTTCGGTCACGCTGGGCAGGATTAGCGCCGATCGCGCGCATCGCGTGGTTGTCTCCTACCGGCCCGGTGAATTGGTATGTGTCCTGGACGGTGAACGCCGGGAAGTGAAACAGATCACCGGGGACTTCAGCAACTGGGACGAGAGCTACCCCCTCGTGCTGGGCAACGAATACAAGGACAGCCGTCCCTGGCACGGCACGATCACCAAGGTGCGGATCGACAGCAGCTTTGCGAAGCCCTGACCGGTTGGAGACTTCGACCTCTGCCTGTCATCCCGAGGGCGCCAAGGGCGACCCCTCACCCGCCGCAGCGCAGCGGAGGCGGGTGAGGGGCCGGCCCTTGGCGTTCTCGGGATGACAGGCAGGCGCCGAGATCCCCCGTCACTCGCGCTCCGCGCGCCCGGTTTCCTTCAGCATGCGCGGCAGATGCAGGAGTAGTTGCCCGAGGTTGCGGTTGATCGTGTCCATATAGTCCGTGCGACGCTGTTCCCGCTCGCAGATTTCCGCGAGTGCCTTTTCTATTCGGGTCAGCCTGGCGAGCATCAGGAAGGGCACGGCCAGCAGACAGAGCGCGAACACAATCAGTACTGCCAGCAGCACCAGACCATATATGGAATCGAAGAAGAAAGTGTCGTTCATCGTGTTCTCTCCTCGGTGTCTCTCTTCCGTAATCAGAGCCCGGGCTCGATCGTTGGGTCTACGTCCTGCGGACGCCAGCGGCGATGCGCCCAGAGATACTGCTCGGGGGATTCACGGATGCAGGCCTCCAGGTGTCCGTTCAAACCGAGCAGGATGCGGGCGATGTCTTCCTGTTTGGTGCCGGACCGCTCACAGGATATCGGGCCTCTCAAACCGCATTCGAACCGCAGCGGGGTTGTTCGGCGGCAGTATCCGAAGTAGACGGGGGTTTTCGTGATCAGCGCCAGCAGCGCAATTGCCGCGTGCGTCGACGCAAGCTTACCCAGGAACGGCAGCAGCGTCCCGCGCGTACCGGCATGCTGATCGATCATCAGGGCGAGCGCCTTGCCCTCCTTGAGGATGTCCAGAAAACGGTGCATGTCCGCCCCGTGTTTCGGGATGCTCTCGAAGTCTCCCCCAAAGCGTTCCCTGTTCACGTAGCGATCGACCCAGGGGTTCGTCAGCGGTCGCGCGATGCCGACGAGCGGTTTGTACTTGCTGAGCACCATGCCCGCCACCTCCGCGTTGCCGAAGTGGCCGCATGCCAGAATCAAGCCGCCTTCCGGCGGCCGGTCGCGGAAATCCGAGCTGGCGGCGTCGGAATCGAAAGTGACGCGGTCCTTCCACTCGCCGGCGGCAAACAGCTGGGAAAAGCAGGTCGACTCGACTGCCGATCTTGCCAGGTGCCGAAAAGACTCGCGGGCCAACGCACTCGCTTCCGCCGGTGTATCGCGCATTCCCGTGTGCAGAACATTCCGCACAGCTATGCGCCGACGGGAACGGATCGATCCGTAGGCAACATCCGCCGCCGCCTGCGCCAAACCGAGTGAAATCCGCAGGGGCAGGCGGCGAAACAGGCCGACCGCAACGCGCAACCCGGCGTATTCCAGCCCGAATTGTATGGTTTTGAACCGATTGACTGCCACTACCTGCTCCACAACGGCGGCGACCGCCGTCTCCAAACTCCGTGAATGCCCCGATTTGAGAGTCCTGGCACCATTTGGACCGCGCATCCTACCCGCAGAACGGTGGCAATCGGAAGAACTTTCTTGATTGGGCGAGGTCTGTCTCCGCCAATCGTGTCCCTTGAAGGCGTGCAAGGTCTGACGCGTCGTTCCGGTCGACCGCAAAATGGGAATAACACCGTGTCGGCAGCGGTAGCCCCGGAGGGGCGGCAGAGTAGAGCCTGGGGTGGAGCGTAGCGGAACCCCAGGATACCGGCGCGAGCATGGAAACAAGCCCCGGAGGGGCGGCATAGGCGGCGCGAAGCCGTATACCGCCACGCACCAGCCCCGCGGTCGAACCAAGCGCATATGTCGCCCCTCCGGGGCTCGCCGGGTTTGCTGACTGACGGATCCTGGGGCTCCGCTGCGCTTCACCCCAGGCTCCACTATGACGGCCCTCCGGGCCTATGCAAGGAACAGGCGAACAGAAGAAGGGTCGAAGGAACAAGGGAAATCGACTGTCGGTTTGCCGGCGGCGTCACGCGAACATCCGCGACGTCAGGTCCTGTCGGTACGCCGCCTGGAATACCTGAACGCCGGACATACAGCTTCAATCCGCTGCATGGCTCTGGTGTCAAACACCTTCTCGCTACACGCCGGGCATTCGTAGAATTCCAGCTTCGGAACAGTGTATTCCTGTTCCGCAACGACATCCGTCCAATCCCTGCGGACCATGTCCATCGCCCCGCCGCAACTCGGACAGATTCTCATCCGTAGTGTCATTGTCGTCAGTCCTTCACAATGCTCGTTTGAACGAGACGAAGAGCCCGATCCGAAGAAGTACGAAGAAGTATGTCGCTCATCGTGGCTCGATAATAACAGAGCATACGTGTTGGCGCAATGCAGTTCCTATGCAATTCCAGGGCCAAATCCGTCCGAATCTGCGTTGGGGATTACCACCACAAAAAGCGCTTGTTCAGCCTATCATGCGACAGGGCGTTATGGTACGGTACGAGTCGGTCAATTCCACCACGCCATCACGCAGACCGGCATGAGCCACCAAACGAAAGGACTCGTCATGTTCAAACGTCTTGCTCTCACCGCCGTTGTCATCTCCATCGCGCACACGCTTGTCGCGGCGTCGGCCGACGACATTTTCGCCACGTCGGGTATCAAGGGGGGCCTCGTCGTGTGCGTGGGGTGCGACGATCCGGGACTCCTTATGTCGCTGGGCGCCGGTGACGGGTTTCTCGTCCAGGGCTTGGACGCGGACGCGGCCAAGGTCGCGAAGGCGCGCGCCGCGATCCAGGGAGAAGGCCTCTACGGCAAGGTCTCCGCGGACGTATTCGACGGCAAGGCGCTGCCTTACATTGACGGGGTGGTGAATCTGATTGTGGGCGGGGGGGGGCAGGTTTCCGACGCCGAGCTCCAGCGGGTGCTGGCCCCGGGTGGCGTAGCCATGGTCGGTAGCCGCAAGATCGTCAAGCCGCAGCCGAAAGGAACCGACGAGTGGACGCACTACCTGCACGCGGCCGACAACAACGCCGTGGCGGAAGACACCCTCGTCGGTCCGCCCAAGCACCTGCAATGGCTCTCGCACCCGCGCTGGTCGCGGCACCATGACAAGCTGGCCAGCATCAGTACGGTTGTGACGAGCAAGGGACGGCTCTTCTACATCGCGGACGAAGGTCCGGTCTACGAGGCCGCCTTCCCCGCCCGCTGGTCTATCGTGGCTCGCGACGCCTTCAACGGCGTATTCCTCTGGAAGAAGCCGATTTCCAAGTGGACTTCCCACACCCGCGGGTTCCGCAGCGGTCCCGTGCAGCTCCAGCGGCTGCTGGTCACCGACGGCGACAAGGTCTTCGTCACGCTGGGTCTGGACGAGCCGATTTCCGTCCTGGACGCCGCGACGGGCAAGGACCTCGGCCCCCTGCCCGGCACGGAACATACCGAAGAGATGCTGCTCAAGGATGGGACGCTCGTCGTGCAGCTCGGTGACAAAGGAGCCGAGCACGCCCTGATCGAGACCAAGATCAAGGGCATCGACTACAAGACGAACAAGCTCATCAAGGCGATCGACGCCGGCAGCGGCAAGACTCTGTGGCGCTGGCCGGCCGCCGAGACCGCTGAGATTATGCCGCGCACGCTGGCCGTGTCGGGCGACGCCGTATTCTACCAGGAGAAAGGCGAGACAATGTGCCTGGCCCTGGCGGACGGCAAGGTCCGCTGGCGTACCGCAGGGCTCGCCAAGCCGGCCAAGCCCGCCAAACCCGCACCGAAGAAAGGCGGCGACAAGCAGGCAAAGAAGAAGAGGAAGAGAAGAGGCGGCGGCGGACGCTCCATGGGGTGGACGTTCTGCACGCTGGTCGCCAAGGACGGTGTCGTGCTGTCGTGCGACGGCGGGACGCTCCATGCCCTGGGTGCGAAGTCCGGCGAGAAGCTCTGGTCGTGTTCGGCCAAAACGCCGTTCGGCAAGACGCCGTCCGTCGACATCCTGGTCGTGAACGGCGTGGTCTGGACCAGCCCGGGATTCGGCTCCGGCCGCGATCTGCGCACGGGCGAAGTCGTCGCGAGCAACAACCTGCAGCAGGAGCTCGTCACGGTGGGCCATCACCACCGCTGCTACCGCAACAAGGCCACCAGCCGCTATATCATCGAAGGCTATCGCGGGCTGGAGTTCATGGATACCAAGGGCGACGACCACGTCCGTAACAACTGGATCCGCGGCGTCTGCCAGTACGGCATCATGCCCGCCAACGGCCTCGTCTACATCCCGTCGCACAACTGCGGCTGCTACTCCGAAGCCAAGCTCTACGGCTTCCATGCCCTCAGCGCGGCCCAGCCCGCGGTCGACGCCGCTAAGCTTGCCCCCAGCACGCTCCTGGAGAAGGGCCCGGCCTATGGGAAAGTCTCGAGCGGCGAAGCATCCGGGTGGACGATGCACCGCGGTGACGCCGCCAGGAGCTGCGTCACCACCGCGTCGCTGCCGGCGCGGATCAAGCCGGGGTGGAGCGCCAAGGTCGGCGGCCGTATCTCTGCTCCTGTTGTCGCCAACGGGACGCTTCTCGTGTCGGTCGTTCAGAAGCACCAGGTGCTGGCGTTCGATGCAAACACCGGCGCGGAGAAGTGGGCCTTTACGGCCGGCGCCCCGGTCGATTCCGCCCCGACGGTCCGCGGCGGCGTCGCACTCTTTGGGTCGGCCGACGGGTACGTCCGCTGCGTAACCCTGGACAAGGGCGAGCTGGTCTGGCGGTTCAGGGCCGCACCCGCCGACCGCCGCACCGTCGTCCTGCGAAACGTCGAGTCGCTCTGGCCCGTACACGGCAGCGTACTCGTCAACGACGGTATCGCCTACTTCACGGCGGGACGCTCCACCTACCTCGACGGCGGCCTCTTCCTCTATGGCCTCGATCCGATCACCGGCGCCGTCAGGTTCAAGAACCGCCTGGCCTCCGAGCCGGCGCGCGCGATGAAGAACGACGACGACATCAAGGCCGAAGGTTTCTCGCAGAACAGGGTGGACTACAAGACCAAGACCGGGCCGGACGGAAGCGACGCCTTCTCCATGGCCGGCGGCAACATCTCCGATATCATGGTCGCCCAGGACGGCGCGCTCTATCTGCGTCACATGAAGTTCGGCAAAGACCTGAAGCGCAGCAGCGAGTGGACGCACCACCTGTTCTCGACCTCGCGCCTGCTCGACGACAACGAATCGCACCGCTCGCACATGTTCTACGGCAGGGGCGACTTCAGCCGCCTGCCCGTCGCCTACGAGTGGCTCACGCGCGGCAGCTATGGCGGTTTCGAGAGCCCGCTCGGGAAACTGCTCGCCTTTGACGGTAAGAGACTGTGGGGAACCAACCACCGCAAGGGACACGTGCTCTTCACGTGCGATATCTCCGACATCGAGGAGCTGATCAAGAAGGACTTCCCGCATTCGAAAGAGAGGAAGCCCGTGCACCCCCAGGCGCTGATCGGGTCGATGGATGTCCACGCCCGCGCCCTGATCAAGGCGGGCAACAGCCTGGTTGTGGCGGGTTTCCCCGCAAAACCTACCGTCATTCACCAGTATGGCAAGCCCATCGAAGAAAAGGGCATCCTGATGCTCGTCTCACCGGAATCCGGTGACGTCGCGTCGCGGACCGAACTGGCGTCGCCCCCGGTTTTCGACGGCATGGCCGCCATCGAAGGCGCGCTGTACGTCTCGTGCGAAGACGGCAGCATCGTCTGTTTCAAGTAGCCGGCGGGTTCCTCCCTGTTTTTGCGGGCTGAGCTGGGCGTCTTGTGCTCTCGTGACGGTTTCACCCAGTCCACGACGGCTCGGAACAGCCTCAGTCCTTACCTCTGGGAATCACCGGTGACACCTTCTCACGCGAAACGATCTACGTTAGTGGTCCTCTGCCGTTTTGTGACGCGTGCGCGGCAAACGTAGGTCCGATTTGTAATCGGACCCAATCCACGCACGCTTCTTCAAGTGACGGGGGACGCCACGTCTGTGCGGCGTTGGGTCCGATTACAAATCGGACCTACGTTTGCACCGAATCCACAACCGGCGAAGTGTCCGTCTTCCGCTTCACCGTCGCAGGTTCATGCTTGGTCTACCCCGATTTACAATGCCTTTGCAAACCATGCCGATTCTGCTATAGACCAGCATGAATCCGATCGACAATCCATACAGTGCCGGCGCGGGCACACCGCTTCCTCCTACCTATGCCACACTTGGGCTGGGGGTAGCGCCCGCATTCAAAAGATGAGATCGAGAGAACGAACCTTGCTTGGGGCCGCGGCACTGATCTGCGCGTGCGCCATTGCCCGGGCTGCCCCGCTCGCGCCGAACGACCCGGCCGTCAGCGACGGCCTCAGGTTGTGGCTCCGCACGCCGCATTTGAACTACGATACGGATTCCGGTGTGTGGACGGACAGCAGCGGAAACGGGCACGACACCTCCGTGCCGCCGGGCAACCCCGACGGCCACGCCTCCGCGTCGTTCACGAAGCCGGATCTCTTGACGGGGCAAAGCGGTACGATCTTCGGCAACAGCTTCTCAGCCATCGAATACGAAACCGACAGCGGAAACAAAGTGTTCGAGCTGTTGGGCGCCACGAACATCAATGGAGACGTCGGATTCAGCAATCTCACCATCATTGCCGTGCTCAGAACAACGTCCTATGCCGGCACCGCCCGACCGGTGGGAGTCGGTTCCCTGGCTGTCGATGGAATCACGGTCGACAACTACAACCTCGGCTGCGATCCGAGCATCCGCAAAGACAACGGCAGCCTCGGCAGCGGCGCCTACACCGGGTCCAACACAAGGCCTGCCGGCTACTTCATTCGCGCCAGCCGTATGATGAGTTCCAACAGCAATATCGACGAGTGGTTCACGGTAACGGCGGCGGATGGGTTCGAACATGTCCTGCACCTGGACAGCGGCGCCTTCGCCACGCGCCTGGACGAGTTCTATCTCGGCACGCTCTGGACCCGGTCGGGCAGCAGCGGCTCGGACACCGTGGGGCAGATCGCGGAAGTGGCCGTCTACAACAGCGCGCTGACGGAGCAGCAGATTGCGGACATCAACGATTGGCTCCTGGAGAATGTCGGCGTCCCCCTTGCGGCCCCACCGCTGGTGACGAACGCCCTCAGCCCTGCAGCCCTCGGCGCTACGAACATTGTGGCGAGCAACGATGCCGACTACTCCGGAACCTATCGCGTCTCAAGCTCCAACACCGCGGGGCAGACATTCGCCCCGACCGCGTCCGTGTTCGTCTCCGCAATCACCTTCCAGCTCGGCGCGGACAGCAGTCCCTTCGGGGCGGACGACACCATCGCGTTGCAGGTCTACGAGGGCACGAACCTGGCACAGGCACTCGGCGAACCCGTCACGCGATCCCTGGAAAACCTGTCCCTTGTCGCCGGCGACTACGTCACGTTCGCATTGACTGAGAAGGAAACGGACGGCATCGGACTGCTG
The DNA here is from genome assembly GCA_964555035.1 of uncultured Victivallales bacterium. Classification (GTDB taxonomy): domain Bacteria; phylum Verrucomicrobiota; class Kiritimatiellia; order UBA8416; family CAYOBW01; genus CAZKRK01. The sequence continues at coordinate 20,858 of CAZKRK010000050.1, forward strand.
CAGAACGGCCAGACGTACGCGTTGGCGCTCTCCTCGAGCACCAGCAATGGCATCTTCATCTCGCGCAGCGTACCGCCGGGGGAGAACCCCGCGGGAACGGACGAGCCGACCGGCCAGGGCTTTGAAGACGGTGTGGTCGACGGCTCGACGCACCTTCACGACACCGAGTTCTACGTGCAGGGCGAGGCGCCGCCACCACCAGAGGCCCCGACCGCTCTGACAGCCGCCGCCGGCAATCGGAAAGTAACCCTCGACTGGGATGACGCCACGCAGCAGGGCTTTTCGCACTTTGCGGTCAAGCGGTCGCAGACCCAGGGCGGTCCGTATGTCGATGTCGCAACCCCGAGCAACAGCGACTACGCCAACACCGGACTCGTCAACGGGGTGACGTACTACTACGTCGTCACGGCCGTCAACTTGGTGGGGGCCGAGTCAGGCCTGTCCGCCGAAGTCAACGCCACGCCGACCAATCGGCCCAACTTCGTGTTCATCATCGTCGACGACATGGCGCCGCACGCGATCGGACCCTACGGCAACGCGGTCTGCCAGACACCCGTCCTGGACCAGCTCGCGGCGGACGGCATGCTCTTTCACGGCGCGCACCACATGGGCTCGTGGTCGGGCGCAGTGTGCTCGCCGTCGCGCAGGATGATCATGTGTGGGCGCACGGTTTGGCGTATCCCGGGACGGCCCAACGGGGGCGGTCCTGTTCCGGCCGACATGCCCGACCACACCCTCCCGGCGGTCTTCAATGCGGCCGGCTACGATACCTTCCGCACCTGCAAGAACGGCAACAGCTACGACGCGGCCAACGCCCTCTTCACCGTCCGCAAAGACGCCACCAAACGGAACGGGACGGATTCGGACGGCAGCGCCTGGCATGCCGACCGGGTGTTGGACTATTTGCAGGCCCGCATCGACAGCAGCGACGTCGCCCCGTTCCTGATCTACTACGGCTTCTCGCACCCCCACGACCCGCGCCACGGCAAGCCGGACCTGCTGACCAAGTACGGCGCCGTCGATCCCGGCCCGCCGGCGACGCCCAACCCGGCCGCGCCGCCGCTGCAGGACAACTACCTCTTCGAACACCCCTTCTTCCATGGACACCACAACCTGCGCGACGAAACGAAAGTCCAGGGCGTCGGCACGAACCGCAACGAGGCCACCATCCGCAACGAGCTCGGCAAGGAGTACGCCTGCATCGAGAATATCGACACCCAGGTCGGCCGTGTGCTTCAGAAACTCGACGAGATGGGCGAGTTGGACAACACCTACATCTTCTTCACGGCCGACCACGGCATCGCCGTCGGCCGCCACGGTCTGACCGGCAAGCAGAACCTCTACGAGCACACGTGGCGCGTGCCGTTCATTGCCCGCGGCCCGGGCATCGCGTCGGGCTCGGAGACGGACGATTACATCTACCTGCTCGACGTAATGCCCACGCTGTGCGACCTGGCCGATATCGGCATCCCGGCCACGGCCGACGGTATCAGCTTCAAGCCTACGCTGGAAGGTAACGCGACCAACGCACGCGACGTCGCCCACGGGGTCTATTCGGGTGGCACCAAGCCGGGCATGCGCAGCGTGAAAAAGGGCCGCTGGAAGCTGATCAAGTACGACGTGGACAGCAACAAGGTACAGGAGACGCAGCTCTTTGACCTCGAGACAAACCCGGGCGAATTCCTCGCGGAGCATGCGGCGCTCGGCCTGGTGGAGACGCAGCCCCACCAGATCGACCTGGCGCGGCATCCGGCCTATGCCCTCATCCGGCAGGAGCTGGAGGAGCTCATGATGCAGCAGCGCAAGGAACTGGAGGACCCCTACCAGTTCCTGGGTGACCGCACGCTCCTGCGCTTCGAAGAAGGCACGGCCGGTCAGCCGGCGGGCGTGGTGCTCGACAGCATGCCGTGGGAGAATTCGGGAACGGCCAGGAGCGGCAACGCAGGCAGCCTGCCTGCCTGTTCGCCGGATACGCCGGGGGACACGGACTATGTGGTCGGCAGAGCGAATGCCCTGTCGCTGGACTTCGAGCGTGACGACAAGAACTACGTCGAAGTAGACGACAGCCGCGAGCTCAGTTTCGGCAGCGAACCGTTTACGATCGAAGCGTGGGTCAAGCTGGAAACGCTCCCGACGGACTCGGACCTCGCCAGTCGCTTCCCGGTGGCACAGAAGAAGGTACTCGGCCTGGGGGACGAGGAGCTCGACTACATGTTCCTTGCTGCCGCGGGGAACTACGGCAACAGCAACACCTACAACAGGCTGGCACTGAAACTGGGACTGCCTACGATCACCTCCACTCTGTCCATTCCGGATACCGAGTGGCACTACATCAGCGTGGCCTTCGACCCCGTCAGCGATACGGTGCGCTTCACGCTGGACGACCAGGTCGACACCCAAACGACGACGTCCGCGGGCAAGATGAACAACGGTCCGTTGATCATCGGCGCCCATTTCAACTCTTCGAGTGTCATCGATTCGACGTTCGACGGCCTCATCGACGAGTTCAGCGTGACGGTCGGGTTCCTGGCGTTGGAGGAGCTCCAGCCACTGGCGGGTGCGGCTGCGCCGGGAAGTTTCAGGATCAAGGGGTTCTCCTTCGACGAGTCGGGTCAGCTCTCCGACGTCACGTTCGAATCGAACGAACAACACCTCTACGACATACAGGTCTCCCCCTCGCTCACCCCCGCCTCCTGGACCACCGTCCAGTCCTTCTTCGGCGGCGCGGCGGGGGCAGCCGAGACCACAATCGGAGTCCCCCCTCCGTCCGAAGGCGCCCCCCGCGCCTACACGCGCATCCGTTGCCGAACACCGGCCCGGCCATAGCCTTTCCATGAGTGCAACAACGCGAGGCCTTCTTCCTCTTCGTAGAGCGCTCGCAGGTGCGGCTCAACGAGCCGCACCGGAGGGCGCAAGCCGGGTCGGCCCCGCTTCTCGTCTCCGGTCGGCGCATCGCGCCGACCTCCGGCGAGTCTACGAAGGGGTGGGACAACGCCCCCGTTCCGGCGGACTCGTCCACCGCGTCTCGGCATAGCCTCGCCCTCCACTGGTGGACTATCACGCAGTCCTGGATTGCGCCAACTGGAGGGCGAGCGTCCTCGCGAGCCGTCGTAGACGAGACGAAACCGCGATGAGTGCACAACGTCCGCGCAATAGGGGCCGCCTCCTTGTATTGACAATCGGCCGCCAACGTGGTTTTCTGCGCAGTTGTTGCACCTGCGGTGGGCGCCGTTCCCGGCCACGAGACTCGCATTGCGGCATGGTCGGGACCGGTAGTTTGGAAGGAGGAGGCATGCGAGAACTGCGCCACATTGGCATCCCGACAAACGAACAGCGGGAGAACGAGACCTATAAGGAGAACACATCATGGCAATGAAGAAGTTCATCAACGATCCCGAGAACATCACCACAGAACTCATGGACGGCTTTATCGAGGCCTACGGCCGCAAGGTGGCCCTCAAGGGCAAGTCCGTGGTGCGCGTAACGCCCAAGAGTGACGACAAAGTCGCAATCGTAACTCTCGGCGGTCAGGGTCACGAGCCGGCCTTGAGCTCTTTCGTGGGTGAGGGCATGCTGGACGCCAGTGTCGCGGGCGGCATTTTCGCCGCGCCCGGCGCACCGGCCGTGATCGAGGCCCTCGAGGAGACCAAGCGCGACGCCGGCACGCTGCTGGTGATCCTCAACCATGCGGGAGACGTTCTGTCCGGCAACATGGCCTTCAACATGGCCACCCAGCAGGGCATCAACGTGCAGAAGATCCTGACGCACGAGGATATCTCGGCCGGCAAGGATGCCCCCCTGGAAGACCGTCGCGGCCTCGTGGGATGCATTCCGCTGTACAAGATCGTCGGCGCGGCCGCGGAGGCCGGCAAGAGCCTCGACGAGATCGTCGCGATCGGTGAGCGTTTCAACGAAGGCATGCGCACCCTCATTGTCGCCTGCAAGGCGGCCACGCATCCCCAGACGGGTGACGCCATTGGCGCGATTGCCGACGACGAGATGGAGGTCGGCATGGGGCAGCACGGCGAAGGTGGCGGCGTCATCATGAAGATGGCCAGTGCCGACGAAACCGCCAAGGTCATGCTCGACAAGCTGCTTGCCACGATGGACGTGGCCGCGGGCGACAAGGTCATGGTGATGGTCAACGGATGCGGCGGTACGACGCTCATGGAGCAGTACATCGTGCTCAACTCGGTTGGGAAACTGCTGGCTGAAAAGGGAATCGATATGGTTCGTTCCATGGCGGGCGAGTACCTCACCGTCCAGGAGATGAGCGGCTTCCAGTTGTTCATCGCCAAGATGGACGATGAACTGATCGAGCTGTTCGACGCCCCCTGCGACACCCCGGGCTGGACGGTCCGCTAGAACGGAAGCAGGAGACACCACAATGTCGGCGACACTAGACTACAACGGGCTGGTTGGCGTGCTGCGCTCGGCGGCCGGGAAAGTGAAATCAGGGGTGGACCTGCTTACGCAGCTTGATTCCGCTACGGGCGATGGCGACCACGGCGTCGCGATGCAGACGGCGATGAAGGCGCTGGAACAGGGCATCGACGGCTGCGACACAGCGACGATCCCGGCCGTGTTGAATTCGGCCGCCATGTCCGTAATGAGCATTGACGCCGGTTCGACCGGTCCGTTGCTGGGCTCCCTGTTCATGGGCATGGCCGGCGCGGTCGGCGACGTGTCCGATATGGACGGCGCGTTGCTCGCCGACATGTTCAAGGCCGGGCTGACGCAGCTTCAGGCCATCACCACCGCCAAGGTTGGCGACAAGACGATGATGGACGCCCTGATTCCCGCCGTTGAAGCAATGGAGAGTGCGGCGGCAGGCGACGAGCCCGCCGCCGTTCTGGACAAAGCGGCCGCGGCGGCCGCGGCGGGCGCCGAGGCGACCAAGAACATGCGCGCCAAGTTTGGCAGGGCGCGTAACCTGGGGGAACGGTCCCTCGGACATCAGGATCCCGGCGCCACGTCCATGTCGATGTTCCTGCGGGGCATGGCGGAAGGCGCGGCCTAGGTTTCTCCCCCAAAATGCAACAAATGGAAAGGATACCAATCAATGCCAGAAGCAACCGGCAATATTGATGCGAAGGACTACGGCATCGGCACGCCGCAGGAGAACACGCTCTACACGCTGAAGGGCGCGAATAACTACGACTGGGGCATGAAGGACCGCCTCTCACGGGTCTTTGACCAGAAGTCGGGCAAGACCGTCATGCTGGCCTTTGACCACGGCTACATCATGGGGCCGACCTCGGGGCTCGAGCGGATCGATCTCACGATCACGCCGCTCTTGGAGTATGCGGACTGCATTATGTGCGCACGCGGCATCCTGCGGACCGTCGTTCCCCCGACGTTCAACAAGCCCGTGTCCCTGCGCTGCTCGGCCGGTTCGACGATCCTGACCGAACTCAACGACGAGTGTGTCGGCGTGGAGATCGAGGATGCGATCCGCCTCAACGCGACCATGATGGCGGTCATGTGCGCCATCGGCGGCAAGTTCGAAGCGCTCACGATCCGCAACATGTGCAAGATGATCGAGACGGGGCTGCGCTACGGTATCCCGACTCTCGGCGTCAACGCCGTGGGCAAGGAACTGACGCGTGACGCACGCTACCTCGCAATGGGGGCGCGGGTCATCGCCGAGAACGGGGCCCAGGTTGTGAAGACCTACTTCTGCCACGAGGATTTCGAAAAGGTGACGGCGGCTTGCCCCGTCCCGATCGTGATCGCCGGCGGCAAGAAGCTCCCCGAGCTCGATGCGCTCAAGATGGCCTACATGGCCATCGACCAGGGCGCCATGGGCGTGGACATGGGACGCAACATCTTCCAGGCGCAAGACCCCGTCGCCATGATCCAGGCCGTGCGTCACGTGGTGCATGACGACGCGAAGCCTGAAGCCGCGTTCGAACTGTACAACGACCTGAAGAGCTAACGGCTCACAGAACGTGAAATCAGAGACGCCCCCGGTCGGCAATGACCGGGGGCGTTTTCTTGTCCTGGTCTGTCATCTTGAGGAACCTTACGGGCGGTTCCCGTTGGCTCGTGGGCAAGAACTCCCTCCCTACTCTCTTCCCTACTCGTTCCCTCTCCTCACGGGCACAGAGAACGAAGTTCTGAACGAAGGTGACGAAGGCCGGTCGTTGATCTCCTCAGGATGACAGAATGAAACACGGGCTGATCGTGTTGACGCGCGTGTCTATGACTTCTTCTTCCGCGGCTTGCGAGCCGGCTTCGCGCCCTTCAGTTGCCGCACCTCGCGGCGGATTTCCTCCTGCAACTCCTCTTCGCTGGGGAGGTAGAGCTTGTAGCGGCTCGCGAAGATCTTGCGCTGTCTGTCGCCCAGCGTATATCGGACGACTGCGTCGTTCTTCTCGGCACAAAGGATCAACCCGATCGTCGGGTTGTCGCCCTCCGTCAGGCACTCGCGGTCGTAGTAGTTCACGTACATCTGCAATTGTCCCAGATCCTCGTGTGTGAGTTTGCGGGTCTTGAGGTCGATGATGACGTAGCACTTCAGCACCGTGTGGTAGAAAATCAGGTCGGCGTAGAAGTGATCGCCATCCAACGTCAGGCGCTTCTGCCGGACCACGAACGCAAATCCCTTGCCCAACTCCAGCAAGAACGCCTGCAGGTGGGTGATGAGGGCATGCTCCAGTTTCGTCTCCGCCAGCCTGGGCGATTCCGGCAGTCCAACGAACTCCATGACCACCGGGTCCTTGAACACGTCCGTCACCTGCTGAACTTCCTGCCCCTTAGTCGCCAGCCGCATCAGGCCTTTCTTGTCTCGGCTCTTCGCCAGCCGCTGTTGATTCCCCACGCACTGCGTGGGATTTCCGAGGCACCGCATCGGATTTGTCGCAACCTGCTTCTGTGCAATGCGTTGGAGATTCGCTACGCGGTGCGTAGCGAATTCCGGAATCCGGAAGTGTCGTACCCTTGCCAGATTCGCTACGCAGTGCGTAGCGAATCTCAGGGCCCGTAAGCAATACAGGATACGTGAGGTAGAATTGCCGGATGAAGCGTAGGTTCGGAATGGAATACCCGCCGCCGTAATCCCGCGTCATCCATTCAGAGAGTCTAGCGAGCAGGTTCTCTCCGTATCCCGCACGCCTGCGCCCCTTCTGTTCCTCCTCCACAATCTCCCGCCCGATCAGCCAGTTGGCCACGACTTGCGTCGTATTCACGGAACGGGTCACACGTGCCCGCGCCGATTCGAGAATCTCGCGGATACGGCCGTAAAGTGCGTTGCCCTCGTCTTTCTTCTTCGCTGCCGGTTTCCGACTCATCCTTCACCCCTCACGCTTAGTCCCTCAACAGTAGTGTATCTCTGATCAAGCGAGCAACTGTTGCTCTTGATCTTCATTCAATGTGTCTACGCTAATTGACGGCGCCAATATCTTCACCTACCGCATCTCTTGTGGATGGGCGTTGGCGTAGAGCGACGATGGTCTCTTGCCCGTAACGCCTTTGGTCCCGGTTTGCCCGTTCGCTCGGGCCTACACTTGACCGTGCTCATTCTCAACGTCCGCAGGATGTCAGATTGCCCATTGACAGCTACTCTTGAGTTTGCCATTTTGTACCCACAGTAAATGGGCGCGGCGGGATTCGGACCCGCATCTCCGGGGTGTAAACTCCGGTGTTCTGTCCGCTGAACTACGCGACCCATTCATTGTCTAGAGTTGCGCCACTTGGGCTACGGGTGAGAGGATCTGCAAATCAATCACACTCGTAGCCCTTGGCCTTTTCGGCGTACCTCGTCCCACTACAGCGCAGCGCTGTCATGTAGCGCGACACGGGTTACAAGGCGGGCCGAGGCCCACAACCCAACCTGGACTGCCCTTCGCGGTTCCGTTC
>CAZKRK010000051.1:0-28530 GCA_964555035.1 uncultured Victivallales bacterium
GTACCATGTACGTGGCGACGGAGCGATGGTGCCTGCCGTCATCCTGCCAGGGGTTTTTCGCCTTCGGGTCAGGATCGTAGGGCGTGATAAGCCGCTCGTCGTGCATCTTCTTCAGCGTGCCGTCTGCAGGCCAATCCTGGCGGAGGAATGTGTTCCGGTCCCCCGCGAACGTCGTGTTTCTCCAGGAGGTGAGCATGCCATCGTGGCGGACCCACAGATTGCCGAACACCCTGAAATTCCCGCCGCGTTCGACACTGAACCTGGCGTTGCGACCAATGGTCAGGTGCCGACACGCGAAACCCTTCGTCCGCATCTCCACGATGTACGGCTCGCCGGCGTCCGGTATGATGATGTCCGTTTCCATGTCCGGAACTACATCGGCCGGTTTACCCGTGGTAGCATCGACCCAGTTGGTCGGATTCTTGGCATCGAGCTTGGGGCCGCGTCTCCCCTGCGGCCGGCCCGGATGGCCCCAGATCAGGACGCGCGCCTTCGGCCATACCTGTTTCGTGAAATACTCGTCCCCGACAAGCATCGGCCAGGCTTCCTTGCTATCGAACTGCGGGTCATTCGCCGTCGGTTTGGCGGTGACGGCCTTGATATCCAGCGCCGGCGCCTGCAGGGCGATGGCGAGAATTGCCGTCACAATGAGAAGTGTCTTCTTCATGTCTCTTTCCGTTCTACTTCGCCTTCCAGTTCCGCCACGTTTTCCGGTTTTTCTTCTCTTCGTCGATCACGCCGACCTTTGCGCGCACTCTATCGACGGACGTCTGCCCGTTGCCCGTCGTCCGCGCCATGCCGTACCAGTAGGTGGTAGTCGCATAGTCGATCTCCGCGTCCATCTTCCAGTGCATGAGCTCCATGTTGAATCTCAGGCTTTTGTGGAAAGGGATGCGGTCGAGCATCCTGCTCCGGGTATTCACGGTTTGCCCGAAGCGATGGTTGGCCCCGCTCTCGGGCTGGGCGTGAAACGGCGCACTGAACCGATCTGATGTACCCCACGCATAGCCGTAGTAATCCTCCGTTCCCGTCCCGAAGTGCGAGGGAAACGACTCGCCGTCGACGTAGATCTTCTCGTCACCCTCACCCCACCAGTTCCCCTTGGGCCCCGGCCACGGCCGGTTGAAGACCACCATGGTGTCACCGGCATAGACGCCTTTGCCCCCGACAGTCACGTAATTCCACTCTTCTCCCTTCAGGTATTCGTTGCCGAAGACGGCGATGTGATTCTCCCCCCGCCAGGTGCTGTTGAAATACATCGTGCGGTCGGTCCACGTCCAGTCAGCCACCCCAATGTCGGCCAGCTCGACGGTGACGTCCTGCGCCCCATGGTTCCGGACGGCAACGGTGGCCGTCTCCTTGAACGGCATCGGCCACCAGCACGTCATCCATCCGTCCTTGTCGACCTGCCGCCACCATCCCTTGAAGGGGTTCAGACCGGGACCCGTGCCGAAGAACCCACCGACCGGTGCCCAAATCCGCTGCCAGCCGTCGAAGTCGGCCATCAGCACGGTGGAGCGCATGGCCTGCCGCACGTCATCGGCGGTGACTCTCACCTTGAGCACACAAATCGCACCGCCGCCAGGAATGTCGCGTGTGATGCGGTCTCCCGGCTTCAACACCTGTTTCCCGCCCTCAATCGTTCGGGCGATATCGAGCGCGTGTTTCTCCGGCTCAAGCAACGCGCGCTGAACCTTGTCCAACAGCTCGGCGTGCGTCTTGAGATCGTCCCGTGTGAATGTCCTCACCGGCGTGCCCGGGGGATACTGAACGTAGTTGATGTTGTAGTAGATGTTGTCGGCGAACTTCTTGGTCTCGTGCATGTTCTTTCCGTCGTAGGTCACCCTGCAGTGCCTGGCGAAAGGGATTGGCAGATAGAAGTTACAGCCCTTTGACCGCATGGCGGCAAGGGGCGGCTTGATCAGACCGCCCTCGGCACCCCCCAGCAGCTTGTCACCTGTACCTTGGAGTACGGGGGTGCTCGAACCATTGAGGTAGATCCTGATCGTCCCGTCGAACTTGTACTGTGTGATCCACCACCGAACAATGGCGCCCGGACCATCAACGTCCATCATCACCCATTCCCGTCGGCCCTTCACTTCCTCCATGCCATAGAATTGCGAGCAATCTCCCGTGGCAAACCACTCGGGTTGCCCGGGCGTCTTGGAAGCGCGGTTGTAGCTGCTGGCCTGTTTGCAGACAAAAGCCGGATCGGGAAACTCGGCCATACGCGATCGGTCAAGCACCTCCTCCAGAAGGTCGCCGAAACCAATGTCGTCCGCCGCGGGTTCCCCCGGAGCGGAACTGTAGATCGCGAACAACAACGAAGTCGCTGCCAGCCATTCGAGTCTCAACATGGTGTCTCCTCAGCGATGATATCGCCGGCACATGTCTCCGGCGCCGACGACCTCGCATGTTTCGTTTCGCGTTCCTACCCAACATCCCAGCCCTTGCGCGGTCTGCGGGACATCAGCTTGTTGGCTTCTTCGCTGTTGGTAAAACGATGCGCCTTCGCGTCGTACAGCAGCTTGCCCTTGACGCGCGCGGCGACGTTGGCCATCAGGGCCACGGCCGTCAGTTTTCCGCCGTACCCGAAGTGCGACAGGGGCGCGTCGTAAGGAATCTCTCCCTTGGCGGCCATCAGAAACTCCTTTTCGTGTCCACGCGACTTCGGCGCCGCTTGCGGTGGTCTTCCGATCTCCTTGCGCAGAGTTTCAGGCACGAGCGTGGCCGAGTTGTTGTGCGAACCGACCACCCAGCAGACGCCTTTCGTGCCGACCAGGTAAGACCCGGCCTTGCCCATCTTGCGTCCCTCTTCCAGTCCCGGCATCTGCGGCGGCAGATTCACGCCGTCATACCAGTAGGCATCGAAAGCCGGACGGTCGCCGTCAGCCGCAAACTCCCACTTGACGCTCTTGCCCTTGGGGTACGTGTCGATCGCCGGTCCCGTCTGCTCGATGCACTCGACGCCGATCGGGAAGCCCGGTTCGAGGATCTTGTAGTAGGCGTTCATCAGGTGGCAACACCAGTCACCGAGCGCACCGTTGCCGAAATCGATCCACCCGCGCCAACGGGCAGGATGGTAGTGGCGATTCTTGTACGGGCGTACGGGAGCAGGCCCCAGCCACAGATCCCAGTCCAGCTTCTCCGGCACGGGGTCGTCGCCCTCGGGAGTGCGGATGCCGTCGGTGAACCAGCCCCCGTGTACGGGCGTCCACGTGTGGACTTCCTTGATGTCGCCGATCGCGCCGGACTTGACGTAGTCATACGCCACGCGCCAACCGTGACTGCCCATGCCCTGGTTGCCCATCTGCGTGGCGACCTTGTGCTTCTCGGCTTCGGCCGCGAGCGACAGGGCTTCCTGCATGGACCACGTCAACGGCTTCTCGCAGTAGACCGGCTTGCCCGCGCGGATGGCCAGAATGGTAGGTAGGTAGTGGTGGTGGTCCGGGGTCGAAACGATCACCGCATCGAACGCGTCCGGCTTCTCGTACATTTCGCGATAGTCCTTGTAGGCTTTCGCGTTCGGGAATTTCCTGGCCGCGCCGGCCAACCTGCCCGCATCCACGTCGCAGAGGGCCACGATCTCCTCGTTCCGCGCCATGCCGATGCCGTGTCCACCCCTGCCGCCGACACCCACGATAGCCATGCGCAGCTTCTTCTGCTCGGCAGCGCGAACGACATAGGGGAATGCAAGTGCGCTTCCCGTGGTTATGGTTGTGGTCTTCAGAAAACTGCGGCGGTTCACGTTCGGATTCATGTTGCTCCTCCTGAGTCGTATCGGTTCGCTTCCGTTCCCGTGGAGAGTGGAAGCGACCACTCTACCGGATGTCTTGAGGAATGTCTTACGGTTTTGCGCAGAAAAGGGGTTGCCGCATTCCTGATCAGCGACCCGAATCACCAATCGGCAGCGCCTCAAGCGGGACGGGACTGATGGCGACGTCTTCCTTGCCCACGGACGGCATGATACCGTGATTCTCGCTGAAGTCGTTCCATCGAAGCGAAAGACCTCACCATCCTCCTATCTCTGCCCGCGGCAGGCGGAAGGGGTCATGCCGGTCTTCTCTTTAAAGAACCGTGAGAAGTAGTAGACGGAGTAGAATCCGAGCCGATCGGCAATCTGGTTAAGGCAGGCGTTGCCCGCAACCCAAGGGAGAGAGCAGGTGAAAAATGGTGGGTGAAAAATGGGAGGGGAAAGGGGTCCCATTTTTTACCCACTATTTTTCACCTGCATTACTAAGCCCCCGGACAACAGCATTCGCTCCGCGGATTTCTTGTTTTTCTTGGCGGCAACGCGGGATTAAGGCACTCGGATTGGTGGTGGCTGAATGTATTCGCCGAACGCCGGGGCAACGTGTACCCGTCGCATGGACTCGGTCCGATTGCCCAGGTCATGGATATCAACCGCGGCGATCGTCTGGACTACCTGGTTTCAATGGAAAGCAACGATTTCAACTACGGTCGCAGGGCCCGCGAGCTGGCGGCCGAAGCGCCGCAGATCTATGGCGAGTTCGCCGGGCTGGACTATCGCGGCAATATGAACACGTCCCTGATCCGCACCGCCAAGGGCCGTACCATCGTGCTTCAGCACGACGCCCATACGCCGGCGCCGCACAACTTGATCCACGCGGTCTACGGCACCGAAGGGTCGGCCATGTTCGATCCGCCGCCGCCCAGAATTTCGACAGGCGGCGGCTGGCTCAAGTCCGAGGCGGTCGCCGGGATCCGGGAGCGTTTCACGCCCGAGATTTACAAGAAACTCGAGAAGGCCTCACGCGGCCACGGCCACGGCGGGTCGGACTACCGCATGGACTGGCACATCATCGACTGCCTGCGCAACGGTCTGCCCCTGCCGCAGGACGTCTACGATGCCGCCGCCTGGAGCGCGATCGTGCCGTTGAGCGAATGGTCCGTACTCAACCGCTCCAACGCCATCGATGTCCCCGACTTCACCGCCGGCGCCTGGGAGACCAACCCGCGCAACATGGACGTGAACCTGGAGAGCGGCGGTGGGAACACGCAGATCCTGCCGCCGTCAAAAGCGGCCATGGAGTTCGACGATGCTCTTGCACGCCAGTGGGCAAACGATCACGCCACAACGGCAGTCAGCTAGATGAACATGGCAGCCAGGCATGCTCTCCCGGTCGATGCCTGCCTCGTGGCCTATACGCCAGGTTCCTGCAATAACGGCGGTAGCACGGGCAGGCAACGAATGCCGCGCGCAGCACTCTCAGGACGCCTACTGCTACGATTCCTGTAGCCAAGCACGCCCTTTGTCAGTCAGACGATACTTCTGAAGGCGGCTGTTTGGCTTGTCGGGGATGGTATACGCAATGCAGCCCTGCTCCAGCAGGCTCCTCATCGAGCGTTTGAACGCGCCCGTCTTCGTCCCCAACTGTAGCACCTCCACGAGACCGGCCGCCGAACGTGGCCCTTCAGTCAGCGCGGTCAGAACAGCGTGCGAGTGGGCCCCCGACTGGGCCTCTGACTGGGCCCTTGACTGGGCCCTCCGCTCCTTGTCGAACTCCGGCACGCTGATGACCATGCGGAAGACATCACCCTCGATGAGTTGTGGGTCCGTGCCGCCGTACTTGTTGCCGTACTGCATCATGTTACGCATGCCGGAGCCCAGCTCGTCGGCCCGGTCGATCTCTCGGAAGAAAGCGCCGATCACGGGATTCTTCGGGTACGGTGCAAATGTCTTCGGATCGAGGACGCCGAAACCGTGCGGCCGGTTGGCATTGTAGGTGGTCACCTTGCCGTATTCGATGATGAGGCGGGCGGGTTCGCCGCTGGCATACTCCCGGTGAATCAGCATGTTCGAGGCGACTTCCCGGAAGATGGTTTCGCGCAGACTCTTGCGCTCGGTGCCCTCCAGGTAGAAGGGATCAGGCAGGTGCTTCCTGACGAAGTCCAGAATAAGGTCGTAGCTGTCGATCAGGTTGGTCCGCACCAGGTCGCGGTCGTCGTAGCGGTCCACGTTGACCTTGCGCAATATGAGGTCGGTACGATGCGCAGGGCAGACCCGCAGGATCTGGCTGTCGGTCCCGAACAACATGACGCCGGCCAGCGTAACGCCGAATTCACCGCTATCCGGATCGGGCTGGTAGAGTTGGGCGCTCTGGAGCAGTTGCGTGTCGTCCATGTCCACCCAAGGGTGATTCTTCCGATTGATGCGCACGTGATTACGGCAGCGCTCAATCAGGTCTGAACGCAGGTCCGCAACCTGGATGCGCGGGTAGACCTTGTTCTCACTGTAGGTTGCTTGCTTGCGTTGGTAGAGTTGCGCCACCTGGGCTGTATGATCGGTGATATCCAAGTCGCCGTCCTCGTTCCGATCGTAGATCCGGCCATTGCACCGGTGTACTTGCGAACTTTCGGGTACGTAGATCCGCAGCACGGCTTTGCCATTCAGCGTACCAGCATCGACCGTCAGGTAAGCCGGCGGGTTGATCTTCTGGGGATTGTTGATGGTGACAACGAAATCCTTCTTGATCTGGTCAACGGCATCGGCATCGACTCCCGCCACGTCACCAGAGTCCTCAACGCCCAGCAGGATCGTCCCTCCGTGCCGATTCAGAAATGCACAGACCGTCTCATAGACATCCCTGTTGAGTTGAGTCCGGCACGCCTTGAACTCCGTCGTCAGCCCTTCACCCCCTTGGACCAACTCCCTGAGTTGCTGTTCGTTCACCTCTGACACAAAATACCTCTTGTCTGTACTTGCGTTCACCACCACGACTGACCCTAGCACCTGACTACGCAGAAATCACACCATTTGTGTGTGGTTGCAGGCCTTTCGCCGATTACGGTGAGCAGGACGTGCAGATGGATTCCCGCCTTGCTTGATCGACTGGCCGGCCGTACCAACGCGGCCCTGTGAGAGCCACCACGTTCTCCCCGCCGGTCTCGGTGCCCAGAGAACCGATGGAGCAGTTATTGCCGTGGGGTGCCAACTCTTTCGTCGGGGACGCTGCACAAAGTCCTATCTGGCATGCCCTTCCACGATTTGCCGTCCTCACGATTTGTGCGCCGAAAGGCGTGACCAGAAAACGGGCGTACCATAACGACAAATCTGGTGGCGGCGTTCCGGCGGCGTGGGCCAGTCGACTTGTACGTGCTGTTTGCGCAGGCGTGTCCGCAAGGCGGTCGCGGGTACATCGGGCAGGTCGAGATGTTTTTCACAGGCAATCGCCGCCGCCGTACCCGCGGCCTGGCCGAGCTGCATCATGGTGCGGGACAGGCGGCAACTGGACGCAGCGATGGAACTGAAGCCGGCGCCACGGCAGGCCACCAGCAGGTTTTTCATCTTCATGGGAATCCCTGGTCTACCTCCACCCGCTTGTAAGTCGTTTCCGTCCACAGGGTGACACGCCCGGTTTCCCGGAGCATCCGCCGAAGCGTCCGTGCGTAGATGTCCGGTTCAAAGACAACCCCGTGCCGCCCACACCGGGTTCCCACATGCTCACCCCGGACCGTACGGCATTGCCGCCGATTTCATCCGCGATTTCGAGGCACAGCACCCGCAGACCCAGCCGCGCCCCGGCCAGCGCCGCTCCGAAACCGCCGCTGCCCACGCCGACCACGATGAGGTCATACCGGTTGCCCGGTGCGGCCCGCGCGGGAAGCATGCCCCCCGCGCATAGTGTTCCAACGCCCTTCAGAAAAGACCGACGGGATTGTTTCGGCTTCATGGTGCTCATCCTGTAGTAACGGTTCTAATTCGGGGAGGGACCCGGGATTCCGTCGATTCACAACGAGTCTCAAGTAAAGGTCCAGAACAACGTGCTACTTCTCACGGAAACGGCTCCCTATCTCGCCCGTGCGGGCATTCATCCTCTGTCGGTCTTTGGTATCGCTCCCGAGGGATCCGGCTGCTTCCTCGGCCGGATGAGGAGCAAGCGGAAGTCATGGCGCGGCACGGTGAGTCTGTATTGCCCCGGCGCCGTCCGGTCAACGGGTTCGCCGGTTTCCGCGTTGGTGGCCGCGGTATCCTTGGGCAGACCAAGCAGGCGGTTGTCGAGCATCAGCCGCACCTCGCCTTCGGCGCCGTAGCTCGCCACGGCGAGCAGGGCCTTGCCGTTCCGCGCGAGCGCGAGGATCTTCACGGGCGCGCCTTCCACGCGCACGGGCATCGCCTCGTCCCAGTAGCGCCAGACGCGGCAGTCGGACAACCCGTAGCCGAAATCCGCCAGAATCGAGGTCGTGCGCCCGTGCAGCTTTCCGTACCATAGGCCGAACTTGATTTCGTGCGTGAGCGCAACACCCAGGGCGCTGCGCGTGATTCGCTCGTCGCCGTGGAACAGGTTGTGCCAGACACTGAGGCATCCGCTCTGAAGCCCCGTGCTTTGCGCCAGCAGCAGGCCGGTGTCGTCGTGAACGTATCGCCCTTCGGGCGGGATTCTCCCCCTCCTCCCCCCTACTCTTTCCCGTACTCGTTCCCCTACTCTCTCTGTGCGAGTAGGGAAACGAATAGGGGAACGAGTAGGGAAGAGTGTTCCTCCCGTACCGTCGAAGCTCCCGCCTGAATGCTGGCGCTGCCGGCGGGAAGCGTCACCCCCCCTGTCATCCTGAGCGAAGCGGAGCGGAGTCGAAGGATCTCAGGAACCGAGATCACCCCCGGCGTCATCGAAGGTCCCGAGATCCTTCGACTCCGCCCGGCACCCTCCGGGATGCCGGGCTGCGCTCAGGATGACTGGGGGGTGAGGATGAGCACCCCCGCCAACGCGCCGTCAGGCTCACCACGCCGGCTGACGGCAAAAGCAAATTCCTAGAGGATCGAGGTACAGGCGTTCCTGGCAGTCCTTCTTCTCGAAGTCGCCCCGGTCGCGCCATTCGTAATCCAGCAGGATTGTGGCGAACGACAGCAGCGGGACGAGGTTTGCGTTGGTCATGTGGATAAACACCACGGGGCGGCGTCCCATCCGGTATTGCATCACTGCGGTACGCCGGGTCAGCTCGCGGAAGGCGAAGATGCTGACGCCGGGGCGGAGCACGCCGTTGTCGTCCACGTAGCCGGGGCCGTCGGGCGAGTAGTAGGGAGAGAGGAAGTAGTTGTCGTAGTACACGCCGTCCGCGAAGGTCTCCAGCATACGCTTCTGGTAGTGCAGAGCCATGTTCCGCCAGCTTGGCGCCGGGTCGGTGGCATAGGCGACACCCATCCATGGCGGCAGAGGGTACGGAGACCGTCCCATAGGCGGCCAGTCGGCACACGCCGTCTTTGCCGCGAACGAACCGTTCCTCGCCCGGCCAGCGCGGGTCGGCCATGTCGATCGTGCTCCACTCGTCCATGCAGGTCTCGGCCTCTTCGCCCCAGTTGACGGCGCGCGCGTTGGTGTAGGGGATGACCCACCCGCTCCGGCGCTGATCGGGTCGCGCGCCCCACGCCCCCTTGTCGAGAAAGCGAAGCGTCCAGTTGACGTGATTGCGGTAGGTGACGAGGTTCGGCGGATGGCCTCCCGTGTCCGGGCGCGGCAGGAACTCAGGTGCGCGAAACTGCTGGAGCCAGTCCTCCGTGAAAGCGACATCCGCGGCGCTCCCCTGGCGAAGGCGGGCGAACTCCTCGTAGATCGGAAAGGCGAGGCGGGGCGCGCTCTGGCGACGGGGCGGCGGCGGAGAGAAATGACGGCGTCCAGTTGGGAAAAGGCACGCGTTGGGAGAACAGAAGGTTCCACGAGCTCTACAACAGCGGCCACCTGTTGACCGCCGCCTGCATCCACTACCGCGTGACGGGAAAGAGGAACTTCCTGGATATCGCTCGCAAGCACGCGGACTACTTGTACAAGACTTTTGGACCAAGACCGAAGGAGCTATCCCGCTTCGGATTCAACCAGACCCAGATCACCGGGTTGGTGGAACTGTACCGCACAACCCGTAACAAGGAGTATCTGCACCTGGCCGAGATCTTCATCAACAATCGGGGAAACTCGCCGACATACAGGGACTGGGATACACGATATACGGATCCCACAGTCCGCCCCTCCATGGTGGGTGATATGGTCCAGGAACGCAAGCCGCTGCGCAAAGAGACGCAGGCCGAGGGGCATGCGGTGCTTGCCCTCTACTATTACGCCGGGGCCGCCGACGTGTATGCGGAGACCGGCGACAGAGCCCTGGTAACCGCGCTCGAACGCATCTGGGAGAGCGTCATGCGAAAGATGTGCGTCACCGGCGCTTGCGGACAGACACACCACGGCGCCTCGTCGCGGAAGGACTTCGTTCACGAGGCGTTCATTGCCGACTACATGATGCCCAATCTGACGGCCTACAATGAAACCTGCGCGAACATCTGCAACGCCATGTTCAGCTACCGCATGCTGGGTGTGACAGGTGAGTCGAAGTATGCCGACATCATGGAACTGGTCCTCCACAACAGCGGACTCTCCGGCATCAGCGCCGACGGGAAGCACTACTTCTACACGAACCCGTTGCGAAGAACTCACGGCCACGCGATGGACACGACGGACCAGAAGACGCGCGAGCCGTACATCCCTTGCTTTTGCTGTCCCCCGAACCTCGTTCGCACGATCGCCAAAGTCTCCGGTTGGGCTTACAGTTTGTCCGAGAACGGTGTGGTGGTAAACCTGTACGGCGGCAACGAACTGCGGACGAAGCTGCAGGACGGATCGGACATCTCGCTAAAGCAGGGAACGGCCTACCCGTGGGACGGCGCCGTCAAAGTCACCGTGGAGTCCTGCAAGAAAACACCCTTCGACATCATGTTGCGTATCCCCGAATGGGCGGAAGGTGCGACGCTCCAGGTGAATGGCAAGGATGCCGGTGTTGAGGTCACGGCGGGAACCTACGCAACCGTGACCCGCGTCTGGAAAGCGGACGATGTGGTGGAACTCAACATGCCGATGGCGACCGGGTTGCTGACCGGTCACCCGCGTATCGAAGAGGTCCGCAACCAGGCGGCGATCAAACGTGGTCCGGTTGTCTACTGCGTGGAATCGCCGGACCTGCCGGACAACACCGACATTCTGGATGTCTACCTGCCCTCGGACGTTGAACTGAAAGCGAACCATCAACCGGACTTCCTGGGTGGACTCACGACACTGAGCGGCAGGGTGCTCCTACGCGGCGATCAGAAGGACGCCATGTACGCGACATTGAAGAAGCCGGACTGGAAAGAGGTTGAAGCCCGGTTTATTCCGTACTATGCGTGGAGCAACCGGGGTGAAGCCGAGATGACCGTGTGGCTGCCGATTGTGTGGAGGTGAAAATGAACCGAGTTGTGCTGACGCAGGGAGAGTCTGCATGTGTAGAACGCTGATGCTGATAACGGTGTTGCTTGGTGGCGCGAGCTTCGCGCACGCGCAGCCCTTCTTCGTTGCAGGGAAGGACCCGAAACCGCCCGCCAAGGTCTGGAAGAAAGTCAGCAGTATGTCTGACGAGTTCGACGGCAGGTCACTGGACACCTCGAAGTGGCGAGCAGAGCCCGTGGGCAACGGCTGGAATTGGGTTGGACGTCCGCCGGCGCTCTTCAAGGCCGACAACGTGACGGTTGCTTCCGGGAAGATGAGGGTGACGGTCGGCAAACTGGACGAACCGGTGACAGTGCGTGGCCAGACATTCACACACCAGGGCGCCATCGTTCGGTCGCTGAATCCCGGGCGGGTCGGATGGTACTTCGAATGTAGAATGAAGGCCAACAGCACGGTCATGTCGTCGACGTTCTGGCTGATGACGAAGGGCAACACCCGGAAGAAACTCGAGCTGGATATTCAGGAGTGCGTTGGCAGGACGACTGATGCGAGTGCGGGATGGGCAAAGCACTGGGACCGGATCTTTCACTCCAATGCCATTCACAGGAAGAACCGGTTCAACCCTGAGAAGGTCCAGTTGCAGGCGCAAACGAGACTCCAGGCACGGAACTCGGAACGCTACTTCGTATATGGTGCCTGGTGGAAATCGCCGGACGAGATTCGATTCTACTTGGACGGGAAGTACGCCTACACGATTCGACCCAAGGTCGAATGGGACGTTCCGGCGTACATACAGATGGCGATCGAGACTTACGACTGGAACCCGATTCCGGACGATGGCGGCCTGGTGGAGAGCGGCACCTGGGATCAACGAACAACCCAGTATGACTGGGTACGGGTCTGGAAACCCGAGTAGCAGCTGGTGGTTCGACGGCGTTCGGTCGAGATTGACATGACCGCCCCGCGGGAAAAGGGCGGCTATCTCTATCAGGATGATCGCCCCGTCTTCCCGTCGAGCTTCGTCTGGCAACCGGACAACGCGAAACTCAACCGTGCTTATGGCCGTATCGGCAACCGGTACATCAGTCTGCCGACGATACGCAAGGAGGGGCAGAAGCCTGCCGTCCGAGATGAGCGCCGGGAGGATGAACCGATGGGCTACATCTTCATGGGGCAGATGGGTGCACCAAGAACCACTGAGCTTTCTGCGGGTTGGCGTACTCAGTCCCCGGAACCCATGACCGTGGAATCCAGCGTCCCGAGCAAGCGCAATGCGTATGCATCAGCAGCCAACTTGACCCATGCGGGTCGGATTCTCCATATCCACCACGACGCGGCGAGGGCCCCAATCGCGACGGCCAGAACCGAAACCATGGAAACGCTTGTGTTGGCCACACATGCACGGGCGATGGCCACCGCGGAAGCCCCTGTGCCGGCCAACGCAAGGACAAGACCTGATGAGTGAATGCCCCAGAGATTACGCCGGAAGCCGTAGTTGACGACTTCTGCAAAGACGAGCGGGTACTTCGTTTTGTCGCGCGTCTTTTCGATGAGTGCTCTGGCACACGAGTTGTATTGCTGATCGGCTTGGTTCGGGTCGGCTGCCTCCTCTTCTGCTGTCGGTACAGGCAGTCCCATCGACGCAAGGCACGCATGGTACCGGGCGAGCGTTGTATCGTCGAGACGGCCATCGCGTCGTCGCAGCAACGCGACAACCGGCGGACCGCCCCATCCGCGCCAGAGTGCCGGCTCCTTGCGTTTGCCTTCGTCGCGTACCACGCGGGACAGCATCGTCGAGAGTACGAGGACGAGGATGCTGTCCACCGCAAGTGCCGGCATGTCCGGATCGGGTAGCCAGGCGGCCAGCGCCAGCCCTGCCGGCAGCAATGCCAGCAGCGCAAGGAGTTTCAGCAGGGGTTCTTTCTCTTCCATGATGAGCTTTGGGAGCTCATCAACCGGCGCAACGACTTGCAGCACTTCCAGGATGGGCTGTTCCTGATGGACGTACCGACGTTCGGCGAGGATGCCGTGCGAGAGGCGATCCTCAACGCCGTCTGCCACCGTGACTACCGAAACCAGGGCTCGGTGTTCGTGCGGCAGTTCCCGCGGCGTATCGTGATCGACAGTCCAGGAGGGTTACCGGAAGGCATCACGACCGACAACCTGCTGTATCGTCAAATGCCGCGGAACCGGACGATTGCCGACGCGCTCTGCAAGGCCGGACTCGTCGAGCGGGCCGGTCAGGGCTTCGACAAGATTTTCCGAGCCTGCTGTAGCGAGTCCAAACCGCTGCCCGACTTCGCGGGGACGGATGAACACTGGGTCATCCTCACATTGCAGGGCACGATCCAGGATCCGGCCTTTCTACGCTACCTGGAGCAGGTTGGCGAGGAAACGCAGCGGTTGTTCACCGTAGACGATTTTCTGGTCCTCCATCATGTTCGTCAAGGGCACGCGATACCGGAACAGCTCCGCCCACGCCTCACGCATCTGACGGATTGTGGGGCGCTCGAGCGAACGGGACGCGGGCGCGGCGTACGCTACATCCTTGCCAAGCGGTTCTACGCCATGACAGGCAAGCGGGGAGAGTACACCACAAGGCGGGGATTGGCCCGTGAGACCAACAAGGAGTTGCTGATTCGCCATTTGGAGCATTTTGGCAATGGTTCGCTGGAGGAATTCAGGCAGATACTCCCGACTCTGTCGAGATTCCAGATCTACGGCCTGCTTCGGGAGTTGAAAGACGAGGGCAAGATTCGCCTCAAGGGACAGACCCGGTCGAGCCCAGGAATTCGGCAAGGTGGGCGCCGAGGTCTTGATCTCAGGTCCCGACACGCGGGAAGGGAATGAAGATATCTATCGCGTTGGCCAGGAGGAGGTGCAGGCGTTCTGGAAGGAAATGATGGCACGTTTCGGTTCGGAGCGGGAATACAACAAGCAGCTCATCAACGGGTTCAAGCACGGCATCGAGCCGGAGATCATCATCGTGGTGGACAAGTTGCTCACGGGCTTCGATGCCCCGCGCAACACGGTGCTGTACCTGGACAAACCCCTCCAGGGCCACGCGCTGCTTCAAGCCATTGCTCGCGTCAATCGAACCTATGAAGGGAAAGACTTCGGATACGTCATTGATTATCGCGGTGTCATCAAGCAGATCGGCGACGCCATGGATCTCTACACCTCCCTGCCGGAGTTCGATTCCGACGACATCGCGGACGCTCTATTGGATGTGAGCCGACAGGTCGATCGCCTGCCGCAGGTACATTCGGAGTTGTGGGATGTCTTCAAAGGCGTACGCAACCGGTTGGACGAGGAGGAGTTCGAAGTGCTCCTCGGTGATGAGGCTACAAGACAGGACTTTTACGAACGGCTATCACTCTTCAGTCGGACGCTGAGTGTTGCCCTGTCCAGCACGCACTTCCACCAAGCGACGTCCCGGGAGCTGATAGACCGATACACGAACGATCTCGGCTTCTTCCTGAAGCTCAGGGCGTCCGTGAAGCGACGCTACGCGGAGGCGATAGATTTCAGCGAATACGAGGCACGAGTCCGCCGGCTCGTAGACACGTATGTCACGTCGCACAGCGTTGAGCCGATTACGCCGCCAACGGCGATATTCGACCGTGAGCAGTTCCAGGCTGAGGTGGAACGTCTGCACGGTAAGGCGTCTCAGGCCGACACGATTGCCTATCGGACGAAGCGGACAATTGAAGAAAAGTGGGACGAGGACCCCTTCTTCTACCGCAAGTTCTCCAGGATTATCGAGGACGCAATCGCAGCGTACCGAGAGCAGAGGCTCTCGGAGCTCGAGTACCTGAACCGGGTGACCTCGGCGATGGAATCCGTGCGCGACCACAGCGACGAGTCGATTCCCGAACCGCTCCGTCATCTTGACGCGCCAAAAGCGTTCTACGGCGCCGTTTCCCAGCCGCTACTGACGCTCATCCCGAATGCGGAACAGCGGGAAGCCCTCGGGTGCGGCCTGGCTCTCGCCGTCGACGAGGTCATCCGCGATCGCGCCAAGGTCAGGTGGCAGACGGA
The DNA here is from genome assembly GCA_964555035.1 of uncultured Victivallales bacterium. Classification (GTDB taxonomy): domain Bacteria; phylum Verrucomicrobiota; class Kiritimatiellia; order UBA8416; family CAYOBW01; genus CAZKRK01. Next base: position 15,249 of record CAZKRK010000051.1, read on the forward strand.
CGTCGACGCTCAGAACAAGATGCGAGACGAGATTGATGATCTTCTGTACGAAGCCTGTGAACGTGCCGGCATTCTCATCCCGACGCACGAACTGGACACCACAATCGAGTCGTGCATTGCGATTGCGAAGGCGCACTATGCCCGTTGAACGAGAGCTTCCAGATTGCTGTCTGCCACGAGGCATCGAAACGCTCAGGTACAGGTTGGTCCGGAGTAGCATCGAGCGTTTCAGGGTTTCGGTAGGACCGGGACCGAGCGTCGAAGTGCGCGCCCCGCTTAAGGCTACAGATGAAAACGTTGCCGCGAGACTCGCGCGGCGTGCGAAGTGGTTGAGGAAGCAGCTCCGGCATTTCAGCGCCTTCCCACCACCGATTCCTCCGCGACAGTACGTATCGGGCGAAACACACATCTACCTTGGTCGGCAGTACCGCCTTCGAGTCCTTAAGGCTCAGACCGAGTGCGTGCGCCTTAAGGGGAAGTTTCTTGTTGTGCGGACCCCGCACCCGAAAGACACGACCGCTGTACGTCGTGCGGTCGAATCCTGGTACGGCAACCATGCACGGCGCTACATCACCGGCAAGGTCGACCACTGGCTTGGCCAAACGTGCTTCCACAGGACGCAATGCCCCGCTATTCGTTTTGCTCGGATGCAGCGCCGCTGGGGCAGTTGTAGCGCGGCTGGGACAATCACCCTCAACACAGATCTCATCAAGGTCCCTTCACACTGCATTGACTACGTTGTTGTGCATGAACTCTGCCATCTCAAATGCGCACACCACGGGCGTCCCTTTGACCGACTTCTCAACCGCTGCATGCCTGACTGGCGTGCAGCAAAAGCCCGACTCGACGCGTTTGTGCTATCTTTGGAGTGATTGATCCCATATGGACCTCATCTTTTCGGAGCGTTCGCCAGGATCGCTCTCTACAGCAACGAGCTTCGCACGACCGTGCCAGGATTCCACCGTGAGCTGGCAGACTGGAGTCCGGGGCAGGATGCGTCGCGCTATTGCGTGCTCGACCGGGAGTGAGGCGTAGCTGCGTCGGAACCGAACAAGGACAGGGAAGAACCGCATCGTGAATTGCCTTACACGCCGGGTATCTACGAGTTCGAGTATCACAACAACAACGCTGAGCACTGCCGTCCCACGCTGCCGGAACGCATGGCGGAGTTGGGTTACCAGACGCTGCATGTCGGCAAGCTCGGCGTACGCGTCAAGACGGTGAAAGCCGGCTGGGCACAGAAGCACCAGATCTACCAGACGGATATCGACTCCAAGCTCCTGGCCAGGGAAGGGCTTTGTGCGTGGGGCAAGGACTGGATTCACCAGATCAGGGGCATATCCCTGGCCGCGGCGATTTTGCGGGCCAGTTCAACGTGTCTTCCCGTCGCCGCCCGGCAGGCATTGTCGGCGCCGGCGATGTTGTCCTCGCGCCACCACTCCTCGGCAACCAGCGCAAGAAGGTCGGGTTCCGTATCCTGCGACCATTCCGCACCCCGTTGCAGAACCCGCGCCCTGAACTCAGGCGTCATCGGAACCGGGGGTGGCGGGGCTATGGACGCATTCGGCGCCGCCCGACTTGAACCTTCCTGCTCGTAGAACCAGTTTGACGCCCCCTGTTTCTTTGTCGCGGCGAAAAGCCGGTACTGTTCCCCGCGACTGAACTGTGCCGCGTTCATGCCGGGGTAGTAGCCGCGGCCGTAGCCATAGACGACGTCCCGCCCGGCGACCAGAATGCGCCCGGCCGGGAGCTTGTTGCCGGCCTGCCACCAGGCGCTGTAGCCCGCACGCGTGTCGGCCCCGTACACCCAGTACGCCCGATGCCACCACGTGTCGTCCAGGAAACCCGCGGGCGAGAAGAGGTGCGGCGCCTGCGCCATCGGTTCCAGTCCGGCCTTGCCGAACCGGCGGTGACGCATGAAGACCGACGCGCCGTCACTCGACAGGATGTCCGGCAGTGTGCCCTGCATGTCGAAATCCCCGTCGAGCTTCGGTTGCCGACCCGCCGCGTCCAGATCGTGGACCGTGCCTTGCCGCCCAACACCATCACGCTCACCGGGCCGCGGTAGTCGGCCTGCGTCCAGCCGCTGGTCCACAGAGTCTTGCCGTCCGTCTTGGAAAGCGCCGTCAACTTGCCGTGTGCGGCAAACAACACCACATCCCGGTAGATCACCAGCGTTGGTGCATCCTCCGACGGCAGTCTCAGCCGTACGTCAATGGGACCGGATACCCATTGCTCCCCGCCCGTTCTCAAGTCCAGCCCAACGATCCGTTTGCCATCGTGATAAGCGACCGTTACCCCGTCAGACGCCAACGTCAACGGCAGAACACGCGGTCCGTTGCGCTGCCACAGGATGTCGCCCGTGTCGGCATGGATCGCCATGACCTTCCTGTCGACGTCGTGGTTCAGCAAAACGCGGATCTTCCCATCGTAGTTGAAGTGGCGCGTGCGCTGACGCTCTTTCGCGATCGCATCCTGGTCGGGCGGATCAGGCGTCGTCATGACCAGGAGAATGCCGTCGGCAAGAACGATCTCCTCGGCTGCCGCCGTGCCCTCGTATGTCCGCAGGATCGTGCCGGTCGCCGCGTCCAGCCGCACCACGGGACCATTGATATCCAGCGGTGCATACACCGCGTCCCCCACGGCCAGGAGTTTGCGCGGCATCTGCGCCGGTCCGCTCTTCCACGGCCAGAAACGAGTCAACCAACGCTGTAGCGGGCGTTTCCAGAGGATCACGCCGTTGAACGCGTCGCGCGCCACAAGTTGCCAATCCGCCGGCGGCACGCTGGAAGCGCGCGGCCCCTCGTCGATAGTGTAGAAAATCCGCCCCTTTGCGGAGACCATGGCGCTGAGGCTGGACATGCTCTCGTGGGCCGTCGACCACAGCGGCCCGCCCTTCCACTGGAAGTGTCGCGGCAGCCCGACCAGTCTGTCCGTCCCCACGCTGTTGCCGCGGGCGTCGAACTGGTAGTGCGTCCACTCACCCATCGCCTTCGGCCACGGCTTTGTAAGGACGTCGCCTGTGGCCTGTCGTCCGTCGGCGGTGAGCTTGACGGCCTTGCCGCCGGGAGCGAGAACACGCAAGAGCTCGGCGTCCTCCACGTTGACAACGCCGTCGCTCACGACGACCAGGTTGACCAGGTTGTCGGCGTAGGGCAGGACACCGTCGTGCCACGGCTCGAGTGTCACGCGACCGTACGCGACCGCGTCCCGCAGACGCTTGCGCCCCGCCGCGATCTTGTTCCCGTCGGCGTCGAGACCATGCACACGATACGCATCGCTCACGCACAACTCGCCTGCGAGCCTCCCGTCCCCGCCGTTCACGTGCACGACCAGGCCGCCCTTCACTCCCGTCTGCTCAAGTAACCGTCGGCCTCCGCCATCCACCGCAAATGCCGACATACTCAGGGAAAGGACGACGACGGCGACACATCTTCTTATGGGACCTCCGTGCTGTTGCGATCGTACTGTCATGAAACGGTTTCTCCTTACGGCTTGAAGTCGGTCCTCATTTGCTTCACCTCACGTATGGCCGCTATCAGTTCTGCCCATCCGAGGTGCAGCTGAAACACATGACCCGACCATCCTGCAAGGACAACAGGAGGCGTCCCGGTATGGCGGCCATTCCATCCCAGACGGGCCCCGACGGCAGTTCGATGCGGAAGAGCTCGGAGCCGTCCACGCCGGAGACGGCCAGAAGTACCGTTCCTTCACAGCCCGTGAAAAGACGGTCCTGACGCGCCAGAAGCGCCTGGGTATCCGCATCATGCGGCTTCAGGTAGGTTGCTTCCTCATCGATGATGTCCATTGGCCCGGCTACGAACAGCGTGCGGTCCGCTAGAACCATGGCGCGCCCGTAGACCGGGAAGTCGCGGGACCAGGTAGGCCGGAAGTCGCCCTGTCCCGGCAGCCGCGCTATGCCGCGGACAGCCGTGGCCGGGACACGGAACGCCATCGCTTTGCCAAAGCGCCCACGCGTGGGCTTGACGCCTGCCCCGCCGTGGTTCTTGTTGCCGCTGTCGTCAAGGGCGTTGCCCTTGTCGAAGGAGTAATAGAGGACCAGGTCCGTTGTGTTCACGTTCGCGTGCTCGCCGCGTCCCAGGTCGCGCAGTTCCGCAGCGGACAGAGCGCGACGGTAGATCCGTACTTCGTCCACGGCCCCCTTCAAAACCGGACCTGCGTTCTCCTTGTAGTTGCCAACAGGCGAGCCGCTGTCGACACCGACCTGCATGGCATCGTTCGGATTGGTGGCGATGAAGCCCGGCACCCGGGCGGTGTCCATCTCCTCGCCATCCACGACCAGCACCATCCGCTTGTCCGGAGTCAGTACGCCCGCAACATGCGCCCAGCGCCCCGCAACCGACTGTTGCGCGGCAACCGCATGCAGCTTGCCGTTCATACGCAGCAGAAACCGCGGCACACCCGCCTTGAGCACGATCGCGTAGCCATGCGAGGCACCGCCCCGCGCCAGGACAACCCCGTCGCCGTCGCTCGCCTTCACCCACGCCGCGACCGTCAGTGGCTTGCCCGAGGGATCCAAACTGTCGGAATTGGCCACGGCGATCTCGCCCGGTTTCCCGGCGGCGCCGGCCTGGACCGTGTCCTTTTCACAGGCAAAGAGGTGGTAATCCAACGGTACGTGCCAGTTGAAATACCTGGGCTTGCGCCCGTACCCGAAGACGGACGTGTCGTTGAAAACCATCAAACGTCCGGCCGGCGTGATACTGCCCGCCCGGTGCCACCAGTTGCAGCCGGACGAGTAACGCCGGCCGTAGATCCAGTACGAGCGATGAAACCACGTGTCGTCCAGGTATCCGGCAGGACAGAACAGATGCCGATCCTCCCCCGCCTGGGCGCCGGCCACCTGCGTCGGCGGCATCGGCTCCGGCGTGGCCAGGCGCGAACCGTCCAACCCCAGCTTCTGCGACCGCATGTAAACATAACGGCCGTCGCACGAGAGAATGTCGGGGAGGGCCACGGGCATATTCAGGATCTCAACCCGGTCTTGCAGGTTCTCTCCGCTCACCGGATCGCGGCTGTCAAAAACGGTTTCGGAAAGCAGGCGCCCGGTAGCCACGTCCAGCCGGCAGAGGCGCAGGCCGCCGTCCACGAACATCGATCGACCGGCCACGGCATACGCGACCCCGTCACGCACCAGCACGCTGCCGTGTACCGGCCACACGGATTCGATCTGTCCAAACGCGGTCATGCGGCGGATTCCCGGCGCAACACGATACCGCCAGACGAGTACACCGTCCGAAGCGCGCAGACAGTAGACCCAACCGTCGGCGCCCCCGAACACCACGTGGCCGCCGTCCACGGTCGGCGGGGAGTCTATTCGCCCCCCCGCCGTGAACTGCCACGCGCGCGCCCCACGGGCAACATCAAGCGCGACCAGCGTGTGGGCATCGATCGCCGCAACGAACGCTCGGCCGTCGGCCGCCACAACGCTGCTCAGACGTCCGCCAATCTCAAACTGCCAGTCGGCCTCCACCGCCGCGCCGACACGGGCTGTTGTGCAACCGCTGCGTAGAGCGTCGTGCCGGTATGTCGGCCAGTCGCCTTCCGAACCGGGCGAGGACTGCACGTTACCGAAGGCAGGGCCGCGTTCGTGCCGCGGTCCCGTGTCTGGCAGCTCCTCCGCGCGAGCCGGGGCAAGCGCATTAAAACCGAACAGCTTCGCTTCCAGGTAGCAGGCGCAGTTGTGGGGCGGCGCATAGACCAGGCCGTTACAGGGCATGATGCCGTACACGCAGCCCCCCCGCACCCAGTGATTGATGTCCCAGTGCTCCGTTTCCGGATCGACAAACTCGATGCCGGTGCGGGAAGGCAACAGGAAACGGGTCGTCGCTTTGCTGCGGTAACAACGGTGGTGGAACCAGTACGTTTCCACGTCCGGCTCGAACTCCTTGCGCACCTCGCCCGAGTGCACGTCGAGACCGGTGAACACGCCTGAATGTTGTCCCCCCGCAATGGCGCCCGACCACGCCACACCGTTCAGTACGAGCAGGTCCATGGGCGAGTGGTGTCCGCCCGGGTGATGCACGCCCGTCCAGAGCCGGCGCCCGTCAGCCGCGGCATACCCGCCCATCTTCCCGTTCAGGCCGGCAAACAAAACCACGTCATCGTATACGACCAGCGTCGGGAGGACGGGTACCGAGAAGACCTTCCTTCGCCCGGTTTCTTCGGAGCGCCAGAGCTCGCGGCCGCTGGCCCGTTCACGCGCGACTATCCGTTGGCCGTCGTGATAGTAGACCCGTGAGCCGTCGACGGCCAGCGTCAGCCCCACGATGTTGTCTGCCTGCGTCCAGAGCACCTTGCCGGTTTCCCCCCGCACCGCCGTCAGAACGCGTCTGGGCTGGTCATCCCACCGGTATTGACTGTTGACCCGCTTCGTACCGTTCCATACGCCGGACCGGTCGGGCTGGTACGGTCGTGTATCCGGCTCCGGGTTGACCAGCGCATAAACCACTCCGTCCGAAACTACGATCTCTTCCGTCTCCGACGTGGAGGGCAGCTCGCGGCGTGTTTCGCCCGTGGCCGCATCCAGAACACTGACCGGGGCGCTTAACCCCAGGGTGGCGTACACAGCGTCGCCCACCGCCACCAGCCGGCGCGGCAACTGCGCCGGGCCGCTCTTCAACGGCCAGAGATGGAAGTGCCAGTCGGGGATGTCCCGCTTCCACAGGACCACGCCACTGAACCCGTCCCGGGCCACAAGCCGCCACTTGGGCGGAAGCTGCACGCAGGCACGCGAACCTTCGTCGAGAATGTAAAACAGCCGGCCCGCGGCCGATACGAGCGAGCTCATGCTGGCCATGCGGTCATGGTGCCGCGACCACTTCGGGCCGCCAAGCCACTGGTAGTGCCGCGGCGGTCCCGCCACGGTGTCCTTTGCCACAGCGTTGTTGCCGGGGCCGTGCAGGTAATGCGTCCAGTCATCAATCTGCGCCGGCCGAGGTTTCTCGATGCGACGCCATTGCGTCCCTGTCTGTACCATGACGGTGCCGCCGGGAGCGACCACCCGCAGCATTTCCGTCTCGGCCAACTCCTTCCCCTCCCCATCGGACACCACGAGCAGGTTGACCAGGTTGTCCGTGTACGGCAAGACACCCCCGTCAAACGTGTCAAAGGCAATTTCGCCGTAAGTGTTCCCGACCAGGACATCGCGCCGCGCCGCCTGCATGCCGCTCGCATCCGCGGACAACCCGTGAACAACGAAAGAGCCGGCAGAGTGCAACGCCATGGCCATGCGTGCGTCCTTACAACCCACATGCACAACAAGCCCGCCTCGAACCCCTGCCTGCTCCAGCACGTTTTGCGCGTCCTGTTCGGCAGACGCGGCCCACAACACGCCCGGAATCGTCACCGCGCATACCCCAAGGCAATACAACCTGTGAACGAAAGAAGAACGACTGGACCTCATGACACCTCCTAATCCATCTCTGACCAAAAGCGCTATTGGATCACTTTTCGCGCTCCAGCTCCAGCACCCAGTCCTGGGGCGATAGCTGGTTGCGCGCCGTGTAGTCAGCGGCGGGGGGCTTCCCGCCTGGGGGTGTCCCCGCCGGCTCACCAGGCGCTGAACAGCTCGTGCGGCGTAAGGACGCGACTGAAGCATCCCTCACTCACCAGGTCGCGTGTCGGTTTCGTGCTCCTTCGTACAGTCGATCGTGGTCAGCAGTTTCTTCGTCCCGGCCTCGTCGGCTGCCACGTCCTCGGCGCTCAGGGACCCCTTGTACACACGGATATCGTCAATCATCCCGTGGAAGTTGTTGTTCGGGGCATGCTGCCAGTTGCTCCATGCCCCGACGCGGAACGCGTCGAGATCGAGCGGAACGCCGAGATCATAGGGCGGCTCTCCCGACGGTTCTCCGTCGATGAAGAAACGAATCCGCCCGCCGTAGCGCGCGTCGCACGTGACAGCCACGTGGTGCCATTCGCCGGGCGACACGGCCGATCGGGCGCGCTTGTGCACCCACGCATTTTCTCCCGTGTTCACGGCCACGTTCGGTGTGCCGTCCCGCAGGAGGCTGAAGTGAAACGCCGACCGGTTGCGGTCATCCGTGAACAGCAACGGGTTCCAGCGTCGATCGAGGTTGTCTGCCCGGACCCGCATCGTCACCGAGATGGCGTCGTGCTTCCCGAGCCCCTCGCCGGCGACAAACGTCTCTCCCGTGAAGCGCCCCTTCTCCCCCAGTTCCCACTCGGCAAGCAGCGCGGCGGGAAGCGGGTCGGCCGTGAACCGCGGAGGCGGCTCGCCCCGCGCCGAGTCGAGCGTCGGCTTCGGACGGAAGTCGGGCCGGCCCTTCGCGGCAAGATTGCGGCGTCCGAAGTACGAGCCGTAGAACGGCGCATTCGCGTCAACCCACGTCACGAGCCGCACGAACTCCTCCTGCGAGAGTTTGACCTTTGCTTGTCCCGGCGTAGTCGGATGCCCCTTGCGCAGGACCTCGACCAGCCGGCTTTTGTGCGAACCGTAGGTGTAGGGCGGAACGGCGGGCGCGTGCATCATGCAGCCGTTCGAAACGTACGCCGGTCCGCCCTTTCCCGCGGGCGGACTCGTCCATTCCTGGATGAAATTGACAAGTCCTTTCCGCAGCAGGTTCTCGTACGAGCTGCAAAAATGCCGGGTGGGTGTCCCGGAGAGATCGAGTTTTCCCTTGGGCTTATTGCCGCCGTGGCAGCGCACACAGTGCTTGTCCAGGATGGGCTGTACATCGACCGGATAGTGAATCGGGCGCGGGCCGTCATCGCCCGGCTGCGGGGCAATCGCCACCGCGGGCCTTTTCATGGCGAGGGGGTGTGGCGGTACCGGCGTCCCCAGGCGCGGGTCGTGGCATCCCATGCAGGAGCGCGATTCCCCCGGCTGGAAATTGACGAAGCTGCGCATCTTCTGCACTTCCATGAAGTTCTCGTCGAGCGCCTGGAAATAGATGTTGCGACGCGCCGGCACCTTGAAGAAGGCCGACCCGTCCGACTCCACCGGCACGATGCCCAGCAGGACGCCGACCCAGATGTGCGTGTACAGGGAGATGGCCGGGTGTTGCCCCGGCACGACATCACCCGGCTGGGTCTGCGTCGCCACCCACGAACGGGGAATCTGCTCCATTACACGCAGGTACTTGATGGCACCCGGCGTGACATTGGTGAGTCCCCGGTAGAGATCGACGAGCAGAACCTTCGCTTCGCCGTCGCCCGCCAGCTCGTCTTCAATCGTCGGCGGCAGTTCAGGTTCGACCGCACGCGGCTCGAGGACCATCGGCTGGAAACAGGACATCTCCGGATCGTCGTGCACCTGCACGTGGTTGCCAAACCGGTCGATCAACCAGACCCCGTAGGCCTTCGGGTCGTTGTAGCGCGAGCGCGGGTTGTGCGAGACCAGGAAGAACGTGCCCTCCGGCTCAAGCGGATAGGGATCGCAGTAGAAGGGCCCGTAGAGGTCATGAGCGTGCCACGTGCCGTTCCGAAACTGGTAGAAGCCGCGCAGACCGCGCGTTTCCACCCGCGGCGTCAGGTTGGTCATGGCCGCTTTGGTCCGCCGATCCTCCCGGCGGTCGACCAGGTGAACCGACCCGACCGCCATCGGCTCGTGCCCGCAGCCCGTGGCCACAATCAGGTCCGGGTTCCCCGGGACCTGGCGCCCGGCAAAGAAGACGCCGGGATTGTCGATGTTGTGACCGTAAATCTCCTCCGACCCGGTTCCGTCCGGGCGCATGGCCCACAAAGACTGGACCGCGCCGATTCCCTTGTAGACGTACTCCCACCGCGTGTAGAGAATGCGTCCGTCCCCCAGCAGGGTCGGCGTCGATTCCGTCAGCGCCCCCTGTGAAAGCTGGTGCATGTTTTTCCCGTCCGCGTCCATGCGGTAGAGCGTCGTACACGTCAGGGAATGACCGCCGCACAGGACCGTGCGCTCGGACCGGCTGGACACGAAAACAACCCGCCCGTCGGGCAGGTAACACGGGTGCATGTCGTCGGTCCAGTGGCCGTAGAGATGGGGCTGCTCCTTCAGCACGGACATCGCATACCCGCTGTGGCGTTCGACGCGCTCGGCCTCGTCGTCCGGCGGGAAGGTGACCTGGCGCAGGCCGCCGCCACCCTGCCCTGAGCCTGCCGAAGAAGCCACGTTGCATTCCCAGATGCGGAACCCTTCGGGGCGCGGCGCGCGATAGCCGAAGATGACCCGCTTCCCGTCGTGCGAAATGTCGTAGCGATCGAAAATCCCGCCGTCGAGTTTCGGAACGAGGTCGCGCGTCTCCCCCGTCGCGAGGTCCAGCTCCGTCAGGTTGCCGCCCCATGTGTGCAGGCCGGCGTAGTAGTCGTCATAGTAGTGGCGGGAGTCGTAGGTGTGGCGACGCGCGAAGAGCAGCTTCTTGTTCTTGAGAAGCGGGTTCTCCTGAACGAGGGCGCGGCGCCGGAGCTCGTGGATGGCGTCGCGGTCGGGCTCGCCGCGCATAGCGCGGTCGCGCAGGGCCTGGACCTGTTTGGGGAAGGCATGGTGTCTGTAGGACTCACGGGACCGATGGAGCTCTGCGACCGCCTTGCCCAGCCGATCAAGATCCCGGAGGGCCGCCGCCCGCTCGGCCACGGCAAAGCAGCCGTCCAGCAACCCGACCCCGTCGGACTTCAGTTCCACCGGCGCGGTCGCCAGGAACTCGCGCTCCAGACGGTGGTCCTTCGCGCGCAACCAGCCGTCGTTCTGGAACCAGGTGTGCGGCACCAGCTCGAGCAGCGCATTCTCGTGCGGCGGGAAGTCGCGGCGGATGCGCTGCCAGAGGTGCGGTACCGGGTTCGGGGACGGATTGAACCAGAACCGGCACCTGGCATGGCGTCCGACGGTCCGTTGCGAGAGGCTGACGCGCAGGTCGTTCGTTCCCGCGCGAAGCGACAGGTCCACCATGCACTGGTCGGCGAAGATCCGATCGCTGGCGTGGCTGCAGCCGTAGCGCTTGAAATCCATGCGCGTGTCGACATCGGCAATAGCTTCATTGTCGAGCCACACTTTCAGCCGGTCGCCGCCGGCCAGGCCAACCGTCAGCGTCACCGGCCTGGACGCCGTCAACGTGTTGGCGAGGAGAATCGCGCCCGGTGCCGCCAACGGCAAGGGGATGGCCGTGCCCGCTTTCCACCCCGGTCGCGAAGCCCATGCCGCGTCTGTATCCGGACCTTGCGCGCCGTTGCCCGGGACCTCCGCCGTACGCCATGTACCCCACGTCACCTCGGGGCGCACGGTCGCCTGCTCCGCCTCCCAGCGCTGAACCGCGGCACGCGTCTCCGCCATCGTCTGCCGGAGCGTGTCCCGCCTGGCATAGACAGCCGGCGGCGGCAGCGGCACGCAGGTGTCTTCCGCCGGACTCACTACCGGAAACGCGAGCGCCCACCCGAGAAGCGCAACCGCCGGTACCGTCATTGTCGATCCTCTCACAGACCGGCCCTCCACTCTTTGTATCGCTCGCCCGTATACCCGATGTCGACGGCGATACGCTCCGCGCAGGCCAGCACGGCACGCTCCGACTTCCGCATCCGCCGGGCGCTCCGGCGTGCCGTCATCCCGGTCATGCCCACGCCGGCAACGACCTGTTCGTTGACATCGAACACGGGCGCCCCGATGCAGTAGATGCCGCGCGTATACTCCTCGCGATCGTATGCCAGTCCCGTCTTGCGGATCTCCACGAGCTCGGCCCGAAGTGCCTTCATGGTCGTGATCGTGTTCTCGGTCAGGGCTTCCATCTTCCGCGGAACATGCTGCCGCACGTCCCGCTCGGGAAGAAAAGCCAGAACGGCCTTTCCAAAGGCGTTGGCATAGCAGTTCAGGTGTGAACCGGGGACCATCTGCAGGAACCAGTCGGCCGGCGGGCTGGCCACGTCCAGCACCAACATGCCCCGGTCGTTCAACACGTGGAGCTGGCAGGTCTCTCCGGTCTTGTGCGCCAGGGCCTCGAGATACGGCCGCGCACGGTTACGCAGCTCAAAGCGGGCATGCAGTCTCATACCCAAAGAGAAGAACCGTGTGCCCAGTTGATATCCGCCGTTCTCGCCCACCGTTTCCGCGTACCCCCGATCGGCCAGGCGGCGGAGAATGCGAAACACGGAATTTGTCGTGATCCCCAACTCACGCGAAAGCTCATTGATCCCCCAGGGACGGCGCTGTTCCGCCAGGAACTCCACGATATCCAGCATCCGGTCCACCGCCGGAACGGCGTACGGGTCTCTCTGCGCACTGCGCGTTCCGCTGTTTGATGAAGCAATCGCCATGTGATCTATAAAACGCGAAACTCCCAAGCGAGTCAAGACGGAAAGGAAATGCTTAGCCGAGAGAATGGCGTAAGCGTTAAGCTTGGCCGGTTCGCGGGCTCCAGACGGTGGACCAGGACGAAAAGGGAAGACGAAGTAGCACGATTAGGTAGCACGATTAAGTAGGGCTCCCCTCTCATACTTCGTCGTGCTACCTAATCGTGCTACTTTATCTCCCTCCCCCTCGGCAGGACTTGAACGTCCGGCTGACGACGGGGGCGGCACGCCCTCTCCATCGCTTCAGATCACAGCGGTTGGCGACGACGCGCCCGGGGACCAGCTCGGGGACGACTTCTATTTCTTCGACATCAAGAATGCCGTCGAGGGCGATGTGTTAACGGTCTATGGCCTGTGTCCAAGTAACTACGGGCCGTATATCGGCGGGCTGACGTTCGACAGCATCGGCAGCATCGTCCAACCCTCACGCGGCATGCTGATCATCGTGCGGTGACCGCCATTCATCTGCCCCGCCACTCCGTCAAACGGGCGGGCGGTTCGGTTGCAAGCGCGTCTTCAAGCGTCGGAACGGGTCGGAAGTTGGGACGGTCGCGATGCTCGATGCGGATGTCCACGTATTCCCAGCGGCTGTAGGTGATGCATCCGTCGGGCAATACGGCCGGGCTGAACTCGCTGACGGCGCTGAGAGTCAACTGCTGCATGTTCGCGCCGTCAGCGTCGATCCTGTGAATCAGGGGAGCGGTGAGGTACGTGCCGCACAGCACGCCGTGCTCCGGCCGGGTCGACGTGAAGAAGATCGAGCCGTCCGGCGCGTAGCATGGATGCATGTCGTCCGTCTGGTGGAAGTAGTGGCTCTGGTTGCGACCGGTGTGCTGCCGGCTGTACCTGGCGATTCGCTGTTTTTCGTCGGCGGGCGGGAAGGTCAGCTGCCGCAGTCCCGTGCCATCCGTATTCACTTCGTAGATACGGAACCCCTCAATCGGCGCCTTCTTCCAGTCGAAGACCAGCTTCGTGGCATCAAACGAGA
>CAZKRK010000052.1:0-28506 GCA_964555035.1 uncultured Victivallales bacterium
CCCCCCCCCCCCCCCCCCCCCGCCCCCCCCCCCCCCCCCGCGCCCCCCCCCCCCCGGGGCGCCGCCCCCCGCGGGCGCCCCCCCCACAGACCCGGCCCACCGCAAAACATGTTATGCGAACGGGTATCCTTTTGTGACCGCTTGGTCATCAACGATTTGCGGCACAAAACGCGTGAGTTATCTCTTGCATATGCCAGCCTGTGAATGGTAGACTCGCGGGAAGTGGGGAAATGGACGGGTAGAGGAATAGCTTTCCGTAGCGCAACGAGGTTTCGTTGTACCTGTGGTGCGTGTGGATTGGACTCAACGCGCTGAACGCAGGCAGGGGAAAGACTGGCCATGAACGTACTTCCGGTGTGCGTGCTCTATACGCAGGACGCGGCCTTGGCACGCCGCGTTTCAGGCTTCCTCTATTCGCTGGCCCTTGTACGCCACACCGAATCGGCCAGCAAACTTGAGACCCTTCTTCGGCAGTATGACCCAACACTTCTCTTTCTTGATCTCCGGGGCAAGGAATACCGTTCGCTGATTCCCGGCATCATGAAGAGCTTTCCCGACTCATTGGTCATCGCTCTGGGTCTGCCACGTTCCGAACCGGCAAAAGAAGCCGAAGCAATGGGCGTGTACGCGGTCGAGAGTCTCGATTTCACGCGCCATCGCCTCCAGACTCTTGTCGTGCGCTGTCACGCGCACCTCAATCTCGTCAAGGAAAACCGCGCCCTGCGCGCAAGCAAGCCGGTCGTTGCTTCCTGTCCCGCACTTGGCGATTCGCAGACGGTGACCGCCGCGCCGGGCAGTCACGCTGAAACGCTGACACCCATGCCTTTGCGCCATTTTTCCCGCGCCATCCGCAACTTCGAAGATCTGGATGCAATGCTGGAGAGCATCGTCGAGGGCGTCGCCAGCTACGCGCACGTCTCCCGCGCAGGCATCTTCGCAATCGAAAGCGGCTCGGATACTTACCGCCTGAAAGCAGGGACGAAGTGTCTCGAAGGCACATCGGAATTGGAAGTTCCGGAGAATTGGCCGCTCGTGAGCTGGATGCAGATGCACGCCCAGCTCGTCTCCCGCTCCACGCTGGGCCATGTCGCCGATCCGGACGAACGTGCATTGCTGGAGCAGTCGCTTGACATGCTTGGGGCCGAAGCGATCGTCCCGCTTCATGGTCGGTCGAGTATCGCCGGATGGCTCTTCATCGGTCGCCGCATCACCGGCATGGCGTTCAGGGCGGACGAGCTTGAGCAACTCATGATGCTGGCCGAGTATCTGTCGATTACGCTCGAAAACGCCCGTCTGCACAAGGAGATCGCGGTACAGAAGACTCTGGCCGAAACCGTCCTGCACTCCATCCCGGCAGGCATTGTGGCCGTGGCGGACGACGGTACCGTCCGCTGGTTCAATGAGGCCGCCGAACGGATCCTCGGGGTGTCCGCGGCTGAAGCCGTGAATCGCCCTGCCGGAAACATGGCCAGCCGTCTGGCCGGTCTTCTGGCACAGTGCCTCAAGGGCGGGCCGACGGAAGATCCCGTCGAGTGGGTAGACCCGCTCACGCGACGCTCACTCTCCGTCGAAACTCGCCAGTTGCGGGAAGGCATCCAGTGTCTTGGCGCCGTGGCGATCATCATCGACATGACCCGCGAGGAACACCTGCGCCAGAAGCAGAACGAAATCGAGCGCGCTGCGTTTTGGGCCGAGCTGGCAGCGGCAATGTCGCATGCCGTCCGTAATCCGCTCGTGGCCATCAGCACATTCGCCCAACTTCTGCCGGAACGCTATGCCGACGAGGAATTTCGCACGCGCTTCAGTCAACTGGTTTCACGCGAAATCGGTCGCCTGGATGTCATGATCGATCAGCTCAGCGATTTTGCCCACCCGCCTCCGCTCGGTTTTTGCGCTGTCGAGCTGGACCAGATTGTGGAGAAGGGCGTCGAACGGGCTCTCCAGCGCAACCCGCACAGCAAGGCGCGTATCGACCTGGACGTCGACGGTGGCGTGCCTTCCGTGCGCGGAGACCGCGACGCGCTTACCGAGGCCGTGATGCATCTCGTGTGCAACGCGATCGAGGCGGTTGAGAAGGTCGCCCAACCCGCGATCACAGTAGGAGCCACTACCGCGCAGGAGAAGAACAAGACCGTCTGCGTACTGACCGTGCAGGACTGCAGTACGGGGATCCCGGCCAGTATTGGCAATAACCTCTTTTCCCCGTTTTGCACGGAGAAGATTCGCGGCATCGGGCTGGGACTGCCGATAGTGCGCCGCATAGTGCAGGACCACGACGGCCACCTGGATATCCAGAGCAGCGACACCGGCACAACGGTGTCGATTCAGCTCGCCGCGGCGCCGCCCGAAACAGCCGACGAGCCGCCCGCTCCCTCAGTCAATACCAAACCCAAGGCTGTTGCGCCCCCTTCGCCGGGGAAGGTAGTCGATTGACGATTGTCGATTCCTGAAGTTCCCCGTTCAACGCACACTTCGTCGCCACTACGAGAATTTGCCCGAGAAACTCGCTGCTGAAGGTGTCGACCCACGTCTGCCATGGCTCTTCAACTTCAAGCTCGACTTCCGCTTCCGCTGATCGCATCAGGGTCTAATAATTCGCCCCCAGGAAATCGCTGCATTGGGTGAAGATTAGGGCGAAAGATTAGGGTGGGTCTCCCTCTTTCCTTGATCTTTTGCCCTAATCTTTCGCCCTAATCTTTCGCCCTAATCTCCCCGTAGAGGTAGTCCAACTGCTCTTTCTAGGGTAAGGGTACCAGCGTACCCGGGTAGGTGTGGGTTAAAAGGGCGTTGAAGCGTAGCGGGATTGCACCAGTGTTGACGGGCATTGCCGCGGTTCCGGCGGATTCAACTGCCGACTACGGGATCAAACGGTTCGAACCTTGCGCCGCAATGCGGCCGTCGTCACGACCAGTGCAATCGCGAGCATGGCGTACTCGTGCGGCTCGGGGATCATCAGCTTCTCGTCGTCGAGAGTGAGGTTCTGGTCATCCATCCCATCGTGGAAGACGTAGACCCCGATCCAATCGACGTTTTCCAGAGAGGCCAGATAGTCGCCCTCCGAGACGGGCGGCTCGGTGATTAGGCGTTCCAGGCTTGCCAGAGACATATTCCATCCAGCCCATTCGCCGGCATTCGTGCCGCTGCCGTCCGGGTCGTCGTCCCATGTTCCGACTCCTTCGGCATCAGTTGGGACCTCAAGACTGTCGGGAGCAACACCCTCCGCAAAAAAATCGAATCCCACCGCCATCTCCTGCTCCCAATCGGCGACGAACAGGTGCGACGCAGGCATGGACAGGAGCGCATACCATTCCTCTGCCGCCGGCTCTCCCCCCCCCAGACCGGGAAAATCGATGCTGAGGTATCCGGGCGCGGCGGCGCCGGAAGCTTGAGCGGACAGGGTGGGCCAGGTTTGATGGTCGCGACCCCAATCCTGAACTCCGCGGCCGTCCCAGCCGAACTCACCAATGACGTAGGCCGACGCAGGAGCAGCGACGATCAGCAACGCGATCGTCGCGGCCGCCAGCAAACGTGCCGGTGGTCCAATGTGTGCTGCCGGGTGTTCAGTCATCAGTCCTACACCTACTCCTGGCGGAGAGACAGTGCCTCTCCAAAACCAATAAAATGTACCATAACAGGACGGTTCTTGTCAATCCGAACGCAATGGAGTAAGAGGTGCTCCCATGCGCATATATGTAGATTACGACGATATTCTGTGCGAAACAGCCCGGGCCTGCTCGCGGATCCTCTTCGAGGAGTTCGGCAAACGCGTTGCGTTCGAAGACATCCACTCGTTCAACCTCGGCGAGTCCTTCGGTCTCGACGACGAGGAGCTGGAGCGCCTCATGAGTCGGGTCCATCACCCGGACGAGCTGACGCAATACGAGCCGCTGCCGGGCGCGGTCGAGGTCTTGGCAGAATGGAGCTCGCGCGGCTACGAGATAGACGTCGTGACGGGACGGCCGGCCTTCACGCAGCGCGCTTCGCGGCAATGGCTTGAACAGTACCGGATTCCCTATTCATCGCTGACGTTTGTAGACAAGTACCATCGGCCGCAAGACGACTGCCCGGACGTGCCGCTGCTGTCCCTGGAGGAACTCTCGCAGCGCGACTACTGCCTGGCCGTCGACGATGCGCCGAAGATGATCCGCCATCTCTGCGAGAAGATGTCCATGCCGGTCGTGATTCTCGACCGGCCGTGGAACACCGCCCTCGACCAGTGTCGCGCCATACGGTGCAGCAACTGGGCGGAAATCGGCCGCCGTTTCAAAGACCCCGAGAAATGCATGCAATAGGTGGGGATGGCACTTGAATAGGCTCGTTACGGGCAACTGGAGACGGCCGTCCTCGGCCGTTTTCGACCGGCGGAGGACCGCCGGCTCCAGGATTGCATGTCCGACGGGACCCTATTCAGAAATCGACAATCATCGATCGCTAATCGTCAATCAAGAAGTCCCGTGGAAGACGTAGCCCCCAATCCCGAACAGCTTCTCAAGCTTGTCCGCTGGCGGATGCCGTTTGGCAAGTACAAGGGGCGCCGGCTGATCGACCTGCCGGAGCCCTATGTCGTGTGGTTCAAGAACAGCGGTTTTCCAAAAGGAGAACTTGGCAAACTGCTCGAGATGCTTTACGAAATCAAACTGAACGGACTCGAGTACTTGTTTGAACCTCTTCGCTCGGGAGAATGAGCAATGACGGACAACGCGCATCCGGAACGGCTGACAGTACCGCGTGCCGACGACATGCACGTGCACCTGAGGCAGGGCGAACTCATGCAGCTCGTGGCACCGCTCGTTTCGGCCGGCGGCGTCGGGCGTTGCCTGGTGATGCCCAATACGAAGCCCCCCATCACGTCAATCGCGCAAGCGGCCGAGTACAGGGACTCACTACACGCCCTGGCCCCGGAAGTAGACCTCCTCATGACTCTCTATCTAACGCCTGAACTAACGCCTCAGGCAATTCGCGGCGCGCGTGAGGCCGGCGTAGTCGGCGTCAAGTGCTATCCCCGCGGAGTTACCACCAACTCGGACGCCGGGGTCGAGGACCTGATGGTCTACGCCGGGCTCTTCAGCGCCATGGTCGACGAGGGACTCGTGCTCGAGCTTCACGGCGAAATCCCGAGCAATCCCGAGCTTGATGTCTGCTGCCTGAACGCGGAAGAGATGTTCCTGACCGAGCTGCGGCGCCTGCACCTCGAATTCCCCTCGCTGCGGATCGTGCTCGAACACGTAACGACGGCGGAGGCCGTGGACTGCGTCAGCCGGCTTGGCGAGACCGTTGCGGCCACGATTACCGCCCACCACCTGGATCTCACGGTCGACGACTGGGCCGGGCGCAACCACAACTTCTGCAAACCGGTGGCGAAATACCCGCACGATCGTGACGCCCTGCGCGAGGTCGTGCGCAGCGGACACAACCGTTTCTTTCTCGGTTCCGACTCGGCTCCGCACCGGCGCGATGCTAAAGAGTGTGCATGCGGGTGCGCGGGCGTGTTCACGGCCCCGCTGCTGCTGCCCTACCTGGCAGACTCATTCGAACGCATCGGTTGCCTGGACAGGCTGCCGGCATTCGCCGCCGAATTCGGCCGGCGTTTCTACGGGTTGGAGGCCACGGGCAAAACCGTGACGCTCGTCAGAGAGGAACAGACCGTGCCCGACACCTACGGCCCGGTCGTGCCCTACCGGGCGGGGGAGACGCTGGGGTGGCGGGTGGCGGGGAGATGAATGTCGAACAGAAGAAATGTTGAAGGGCTCGGCCTGTCCCCAAGCGCCAAATCAGTCGAACAGCGCCGCGTGAACGCGTGCGAACGATGATTTGGGAGAGGCTCCGGGCGGGTAGAGCAGAACCGTCACCCTTTCCAGAGACTCGTCGATGGCCTCCACGCCGACTTCCCTGGGATAGGTCTCCTCGTCTATCCGGTAGCCGTACGCCCAATCCACCATGTTCCGGCTAACGCCGACGCGATACGCCACGTCCAGCGTGTCAACAGGGCGCGCATATTGGAGGTAGTGTGACAACCCGCCCGTACCGGCGTTCGCATGGAGGCTGATTTGGTTCCGTGCGTTCGCGACGCGCGGGTTGGTTCCGAACGCATATTCCGCGGCATTGGTGAACCCGTCGCCGTCGGGGTCTGCGTCCAGACCGCTGACTGACGGGACGCCCAACTCCTCGGGTGTGAAGTGCTCGTTGCGCCACGTCCGGAAGTAGTCGGGGCGGCTTGTGAACCGCGCCGTCACGGCCGTATCCGTTCGGCACCGGATGCCCACGTCTGTCTCTCTGCCGCGCGCGTCACCCAGCCAGCGAACGAAGTAGCAGTTCGTATGCGGATGTGCTGTCAACGTGACATCGTCGCCGTAGCCGTAGAATGCTTGGTCGGGTGTTTTCGAAACGTCCCCGGGGCCGTCCACGCTCACATCCAGCGGATGGCCGATTCTGAGGTATGGCAAACCGAAACTCGGCAGCAACGACGGCATGCTGCGAATAGCGAAAGTCGAGAGTGGAGCGTTCGTGGGCGTGCCCGCGGGGAAGATGGTTGCGGGGCTGTGGTAGAGTTGAAAGACGCCGCGGTCCGTCACATCGCCGTACCGCGTGAAGTCAATCACGGCGCCGTCCTCCGCGAAAATGCTTCCGTCAAATCCGCCGGCAAGGTCGAGAATCCCACCGGCCTCGACGTAGAGGGTGTCCACGAAGGGCATTGCCGGATCGGTAACCAGAAGCGCTCCCGCTTCAATCGTCACTCGGTTCGACGTCGGAGGCAACGCAGGCGGCAGGGCACCTTTTCCCGTGAACTCCACGAAGCCATCCGGCAGGCCAACCGTCGCCTCGTCTCCCGCTTCCACGATTACGAAGTGGGGACGAATCTCCCGTTCAAAGGCGGGCATCACAACGTCAAGGACCGTGTTCGAGACGATGGAGAACGAGGCGGTCGTCTCGGACGACCGCCAGTGAAAATGCACCGACGTTGTGTTCGTGAAGCCCTCGCCGGTGAATGTGATCGTGTCGCCGACGGGAGCCACGGACGTATCAACGGCGTCGAGACGGGGCAACCCGTCGAAATCGTCCGGACGAAACACGGCTACCACGCGTCTGTGCCCGTCCATGTCGATCGCCACGGACGAAGCCGTCCCCGTCACGTCGCCTCCCCACAGAGCGAAGTGGAATCCGGGATCGGGTTGCGCCGTCAGCGCAACACTTTCGCCGGCCTCAAACCATGCTTTGTCGGGCAGGATGTCGACGCTGCCACCCGGAGTCGACAACGTGGCCAACCGCCACCCTTCCGCAAATGTCGCCGTGATATCGACATCGTCTCGCTCCACCCTCAACCGGATCGCGGGATCGGCGGAAACCACGGCGCCACTCCAGGCCTGAAATACCGCGTTTGATCCGGGAACGGCCGTCAGGTCGACGTCAGAATAGGGTCGGTAGTATGCCCGGTCGGGACTGCGTTGCACGGTCCCCGCCCCCTCAACAGTCACGTTGACACGACGACCTATGTAGAACGTGGGGATTCCGAAGCTGGGTGACGGGGACCGTATGCAGCGAATGGTCGAGGAGAAGCCGGGAACGCCGTTCGACGGCATGCCGTTTGGGAAGAGCGTGTGGGGCGAATGGTACAGCTGAAAGACACCGGGAGAGAACATGGGGTCGTACGCGGCAAAGTCGATCACGGCGCCGTATTCGGCGAAGATGTCGCCGTCGAAACCTCCGCCAAGATCGAGAACGCCGCCGGCTTCGACATAAATCGTGTCCACGAGAGGCATAGTCGTCTCCGTAACAAGAACGGCACCCGCTCTGACGGCTACCTGGTTGGACTCGGAGGGAAAGTCCCATGGAAGCGTACCGTGGCCCACAAATGAAACGAACCCCTCGGAAAAGGACACCGCGGACCCTTTCTCGGCTTCCACGATGGCGAAGTAGCCGCGCATATCCTGCACGAATGTCGGCATGGTCACTTCCAGCGTAGAGTCCGAAAGCACTTCAAATGCGGCATCACTCCCGAGCGAGTGCCAGTGAAGATGTACGGCCGTCGTGTTCGTGAAACCTTCGCCCGTGAAGACCATGGTGTCACCGCTGAGCACGACGGTAGAATCGACAGTGTCGATGCGCGGCAACGCTTCATAGTCGTCCGGCCGAAAGACAGCCACGATCCGCTTGTGGTCATTCATGGTTAACGTGGCCACGGAATTCTGACCGGTCACGTCGCCACCCCATGCGAAAAACGTATGACCGGGGTCAGCCACGGCCGTCAGCGTCACCTCTTCGCCGTCAACAAACGCGCTCCGCGGCGGGTTGGCTTGGATGTGTCCTCCAGGCGTGACGAGTTGCTCCAGCTGCCAGCCCTCCGAAAAGGACGCCGTGATGTTGACATCGTCCCGCTCGATACGAACTCGCACGGCAGCATCCTGCGACACGACGTCGCCACTCCAAGCCTGGAACACGCCATTCGAATCAGGCACGGCAGTCAAGTCTACGTAGGAATACGGCGGGTAGTAGTCCCGATCGGGGTCAGCCTGAACCGTGCCGGGACCGTTGACGGTCAGGTTCAGATTGCGCCCCACGTAGAAACGCGGGATGCCAATGCTGGGCGATAGCGACGGTATGCACTGAATCTCCGATCTGAAGAAAGGTGTGCCATTGGTGGGCATTCCGTTGGGGAACAGCGTGCCGGGGGAATGATAGAGGTAGAAGCAGCCGGGGGAAAGCATCGGGTCGTATCCCGCAAAGTCAATCACCGCACCGTCTTCGGCGAAGATCTCGCCATCGAACCCCTGGCCGAGATCAAGGACGCCACCGGTCTCAACATAGATCGTGTCCAGAGAGAGGGGCATGACAATATCGGTGACGAGGACCGCGCCAGCCCTGACGGCTACCTGGTTTGACGTGTCGGGAAAATCCCACGGAAGCGTGCCGTTGCCCGTGAATGGGACAAATCCTTGCGCAAAGGACGCAGTTGCTTCCTGGCCCGCCTCCACTATGACGAAGTAGTCGCGCATGTCCTGGACAAACGTCGTTGGCATCACCACATTCAGAGTGGAATCCGAAACCACCTCGAACAGGGCATCCTTTCCGAGCGCACACCAATGGAAATGGACAGCAGTTGCGTTCGCAAAACCCGCACCCGTTAAGACCATCGTGTGACCCGCCGGCACGACCGTGTCGTCAACGGCCGTGATCTCCACTGCCTCGGAAGCAGCCGCAACCAGGATACATAACTGCATGATCAGCGTGCCGCGTGAACGCACGGTGTTGGAACGACTGACTGAACCTCTCCCCAACATCGGACACCTCCCCGCCTCTTCACATCACGTCACTAATGTTACGGGCAAGCATCGGGCCATGTCAACTATCAGTAGAATAGAAACATGCACCGGGAACGCGACTGGCACGGACCAACAGCCCTGCTGGGCGGGGGAGATGGAATATCGAACAGAAGGAACAGGCGAAGAGAAGAAATGTTGAAGGGGGAGAGACGCCGGGACACTCACTTCGACATTTCTTCTGTTCGCCTGTTCCTTCTGTTCGATATTCACTCCCCTACCGCGGCTTCCCGCGGCCGTTGCTTTCCGCCGTTTTGATTGACGCCATCAAGATCCGGATCAGTTCTTCCGATTCGTCTATGGATCGATGCCAGGTTGTCGGAGCACGATAATGACCTGGGCTTCGTCGGCAACCAAGCGGAGACGATCCTCGAATTCATCAAACACAATCCGGGCCTTGCCCCGGAGGTGGAGGCTCTGGCGATGATTGTTTCGGCCAAGGATTTCCTGGCTGAAACGCTCGATCAGCTGCAATCCGAGTAGCCTGCCCCAGCCGCCGCTCCATCTCTTTCACGTTTTTCCTTGCATCGCGTTACCCAATTCGCTATATATCAGCAATCTGGGCGGTGTCATTATGTTGTGGGTGGCGTGTGCTTCTTGACCGGCGTAGAGAGGTGTCCGTGAGACGGCATTGGTGTGAGTGTCGGCGACTGTCTTCGGCGAGAGCGCTCTCGGCTGATGCGAGCGCGGTAGGAGCAATCCCCTTAGTTCTGTTCAGATGCCCCAAGCTTCCGCGAGCATTCTACGATGTTCAATCTGTCTCGCCTGTGTCGCCCTGTAGCACCGAACGCCTAGGGTCTTTCCCTAGGGCTCAAAAAGCGGCGTTTCCCCCCGTAGGCGCTCCTTGTCCTGCACTCAGCACCAGCAAGCCATTTTTCCCCTTGCTTTCCGAGAATCGCTTTCATAGGGTCACTTTCCCTCTTCGCTGTACGTTGTGGCTTGGTACCTGCTTACGTCTGGCCTAGGGACAAGAACCAATGTGTGAGCCACGGGATTTGGCGTTGCCGATGCGTTTGTAGTCACGGGACGTCCGGATAGGTGATAATACGGGTGTATTGAGTTGCGTAACCGATCTGCTATCGGGGTACTGAATCATGAATGAACAGACCGACAAGGACAACTCGCCTGTGTGCGGAAATCCTGATTTCGAGTTGGCCACACAGGAGTACGCCTCCATCGTAGAAATGTGCGCAAGCAATGATCTGTCGATTGAACTCAGCAATCGCCATATCGAACATGCTGCAATACTGACGAACGCGATCCTTGGCAAGACGCGAGAACATGCGAGCATTCTGACAGGTGACTGCCCGGAATTGTTCTTTGACAAAATCAAAGCGGCACTAATTGCCGCTTTGGACAGGGGGGCGGAAATTCGTGTCATACTGGTCAACGGTGTACAGAAAGCAAGTGCGCTCATCGAACTCGCCAAAGAACGCGCAAGCCTCAAGGTCTTTCGCGTCCAGGAGACAGCCGTAGAGAGCGTGAAAGCCGTCGTCCCGCACTTCTGCGTCTCAGACAGTATGCGCTACCGCTTGGAGCAGATCCATGAGGACAAGGATTTTGCCGCCGACCGTTCCGTTAGCGCCGTGGCAAATTTCAACCAGCCAAACATAGCCAGGACGCTTCAGACGACGTTTGAAAAAGTCCTTAGCCTTACCGTACCTTGCGCCGCTAGCTGAGTAGGCCATAGGGCGTGACACCGGAGCACGGAGGAGGGGGGAGCACATGGAGAAGGGGCCTGTGGGACTAACCCTCGCCTTCGTGACTGTGGTTGGAGTGGTTTACGGTTTCAGCTCCCAAATTGGCAAGCTGGTCACTTTCAATATGGACCAGTTTGGGGATGTGCAACCCTATTTTCTTACGTCCAGCGAAATGAGGACTGCGACGCAAGATCAGGCCCATCAATGTGAAGTACAGAGCCAAGTCAAACCGCTGCAAAATGCTGTCGACTTCTACGAAGCGAATTGCACCAATGTCACGCCGGCGGACAAGCGAACAGCACTTAAGGGGATGAGCAGGTCCGTCGTTGATTGTTATCGGAAATTCCACGCCTGTACGTATCGCGTCTACTCGAGGCTCGAATCACACAACAGACATGTGAGCGTCGCCTTTACTCTACTTGTTTTGGTCGCAGTCCTGGCGGTTGCGTCAGCGGTTTGGGTTCTGGCTAACGTACGGCGCACGGTTCGTGATAAGCTGTCAGCTCTCAAGGCCGTATGCGATACGATTCCAAACACGCTGACTACGGCCATTGACAGACAAGGGAAACTCCTTGTGGATCACATAGTGTCGAAGGCCTTGGAACCCTCCGAGGAGGTCAAACGGCAGGTGGCGGATATGCAAGAGAGTGTCTCGAGACTTTCAACTGAATTGCCAAAGACATAGCCCTGATTCGCCTCCTCCTGAGGATTACCTGCGACATCCCCATGCACCCGTTTTTCGCCACGGGCTCGCCTCCCGCTCCCCCGTTGAATCGCTCGTGAACGCCGTGAAACGTGAGGCACAGACCCAGTCCTTTCTTTCGGCTCCGTCGAATCCTGTACGAAACGGCTGAAAGCAGACTTCAAGCGTGATTCGAACGGGGATTCAATGCGGGATCGGCCAGGGGGCGGTCTGTTTACATCGCGAGACGAAAGCGTGTCCCATGTCCCACATTTTTCGCGACCGGCGTTTTTGTCGACGTTCACACATTCGTTGCCACACTCCACGCTGAAAAGCCCCGTGAGCATTGGGCTTTTGTGCTTTCAACAAGGGGGACACGTGGCGCCAGGCACAAGGTGGTGTCAAAGGTGGGACACTCCCAACATTCACGGGTGCGGCGAACACCCGCGCGTCGCGCCGTCTAGCCGGACGCTAAGTTCTTGATACGTTCAGGTTTACCCACGCAGATTCCCGCGTTTAGGCGCGTTTTGACGCAAATTCACGGAAAGTGACGGTTTCGACAAAACGCCGGTCGCGGGACAGGATGCGCCCTGCAAACCTGTTCGGACGTTTTGTGTTGATAATTGATACACAATGTATCAATATTCCCGCCAAACATCATAAGAGAGGAACGCGATGCATGACAATCTGGTACAACGCGGGAAGCTGATCGACGCGGTTCGCCAAGGGCTTGACGAATGTCCGATTGTGGTATTACTGGGCGCTCGGCAGGTCGGCAAGACGACCCTTGCGCGGATGTTCAGCGAATCCTGGGATGAGAAAGTCGTTTCATACGATCTGGAGACGACGGCGGGATGGAGGGCCATGTCGAGTGCGCCGGAGCAGACGCTCTCGCGACAGAAGGGTCTCGTGATAGTCGACGAGGTACAGGTACTTCCCGAACTGTTCCGCATTCTGCGCCCACTTGCAGACCGGCCCGACCATCAGACCCGCTTCCTCCTCCTCGGAAGTGCGTCTCTCGATCTTGTGAAGGGGGTATCCGAGTCTCTCGCGGGCCGCGCGCGATACGTGCACGTGCCGGGATTGTCTCTGTCAGAGGTGGGCGTCGAGAACCTCGAGCGGCTGTGGATACGCGGAGGGTTTCCGCGGCCCTATCTCTCGGAGGACTCCGACGCCGCCCATCGCCTGACGGACGACTTGGTTCAGACCCTTCTCACGAGAGATCTCCCCCAGCTCGGTATCCGCGTACCCGCGCCGGCCCTGATGAGATTCTGGACCATCTGCGCGCACTACCACGGACAGGTTCTCAACGTGTCCGAGCTGGCCAGGGCCCTCAACGTCACACCGCGTACGGGGCGGCACTACCTGGATATTCTGAGTGGCGCCTTCATGCTTCGCCAGCTCCAACCGTGGCATGAGAACCTGAAGAAACGCCAAGTGAAATCGCCGAAACTGTATCTCAGGGATAGCGGGTTGCTGCATCACTTCCTGCAGATACCCGACTTGAATGCACTGGACGCACATCCCAAGCGCGGCTTTTCCTGGGAGGGGTTTGCGCTCGAGCAGATTCTGATCCGGCATGGCAATCACGATGCGTGGTTCTGGAACACGCATCGCGGAGCGGAGTTGGATCTGATGCTTCTGCGGGGTGGAAAGCGGTGGGGATTCGAGTTCAAGGCGTCGGATGCGCCATCCGCAACCCGGTCGATGCATATCGCCATCGACGACCTTCGTCTTGACGGACTCCGGGTAGTCTACCCCGGCGCGCAGACCTACGCTCTAGGAAAGAACATCGAAGTCGTGCCGCTCGCCGAGGCCATTGAACTGAGCCTCGACGGGTGAATCGGACGGAAAGTGAATAACGAACAGAAGAAACAGGCAAACTGAAGAAATGTTGAAGGGGAGAGACGCCGGGACACTCACTTCGACATTTCTTCGGTTCGCCTGTTCCTTCTGTTCGTTATTCACCGCCCTCCCGCACCACGTCGCTCTCCCGCGCATCCACAAAGCGCATGCGCACTTTGGGCAGGGTCCCGAGCTCGATGGCCAGTTCGGTGAATTCCAGGGCCCCGAACTTGATGTAGCGTTGCAGCTCGTTGGCCTTGAACATTGCTTTCAAGACCGCATGCACCAGGCGGTTGCCGCGGGCCTCGGCAAGCACCTCTTCCTGTTGCTCGGCGCCGATGTGTTCGCGGATGGAAAACTTCGGCACGAGCTGCGGCGGGATCCCGATCTCGATGTCGAGGCCGTTGAGACGGTAGCCGGCCTTTTCGATCAGCGGCAGTCCGGCGGTGAACTGCTCCGTGGCCTGCACAACCTTCTTGCCGGCCATGTCCTTCAGTTCCGCCACCTGTTCGGCCGCGACCTTGTCCGGACGTTTCCACTCTTTCGGTACGGGCGGCGGTTTGAGACGTGTGATGTTCCTTCTCAAGGCACGATTCGCGGCCTCGACCTTGCTCATCGCCTCGTGGGTCTCCTCCTTCGTGGCTTCCGCCAAATCTTTGATGCTCATGTCACTTCCCCCTCCGTTGAGGCGCCTTGTCGAACATACCGCGTTCGCACGCGCACACAAACCGCTCGCCGTACTGCTTGAGTCGCCGCCATTCGCGGCGTATCTTCGCGGCTTCCTTCGGGTCGACCCGGTTGTCGTCCGCGATCGAGTCGGCCATCACCCCGAGCAACTCGGAGAAGTCCTGAATCATGCGTTGGGTGTGGGCGACGAACGCGCTGTCGATGGCCGTCTCATCGACCTCCGGGTTGGGAACGAAGAACCCGTCCGCATGCTGGCAGACCCACGAAGGCAATTCCTGATCGCCCGTGCACTCGAGCAGGGCGATGAGCCGGTCCAGCGGATTGCGGGCGCCGCTGGCATACTCGTCTTCGTTCTCCGGGGGCTTCTCGCACCACTTGTACACGAGAGAAGTCGATACGTTCAACGCGGCCGCAACCTGCTTGGCGCCGACACGGTCAACCGCCTGTTTCAGAACTTCATAGGATTCCATGACCTCTCCTTCGCGTTTCTTCAAAGGGTAGCAGGATCGAACACTAGCGATATTACAAACGATGCGCGAGTTTATAATGGACCTTGCGAGTGGGAAGCGGTAAACGTATCGGTCGAAGTCAAAAACCGGTTCCGCCCGATCGGCGGACCAGAAGGGGGAGTTGCCATGGAAGGTTTCAAAGAACTGCTCTCGGCATGCGTGCAGCCTTTCAACGTCCCCTTCACTTTCCTGCTGGTTGTCACCCTGCTCTACTGGATCTCCGTAATCGCCGGGGCCGTCGATGTCGAAGCGCTGGACCTTGACGTCGACGCCGATGCGGATGTGGACGTTGACGCCGATGCGGACGCCGACGCCGGCGGTGAATCCTCGGGCGTCGTTACGAGTGCGCTGCGGTTCATGAATGCCGGCGAAGTCCCCGTAGCGATCACTCTCAGCCTCCTCTTCATCAGCATGTGGGTGATTGCCGTCATGACCAACCACTATCTCAACCCGCGGTCCTCGTCTCTGCTTGCCGCGGTCTTTGCCCTGCCGAACATCGTCGCGAGCGTCTTTGTCGCCAAGTACGTGGGCTGGCCGTTCCGCTGGATCTTCGGGCAGTTCGACAAGGGCACTGAGCAGCGCGAGGTGATGATCGGCAAGGTCTGCCGCGTATTAACGAGCCAGGTCTCTTCCGAGATAGGCCAGGCCGAGATCTCAACCGACGGGGCTTCGCTCAGAATCAACGTGCTGACGGAAGGCGGCGAGGTGCTCAAGAAGGGTGACGAGGCCGTGGTGACGGATTTCAGTAAAGAGCGGAACGTGTACACAATATCAAAACTGGAGGTGTGAGATGGGTGGAGCTATGACATGGGTGTTGATCGGTCTTGGTGCTGGTTTTCTGTTGTTCGTGCTGACGCTGCTGATCAGGTGTTACCACAAAGTCGAACAGGGCAAGGCCCTCATCCGTAACGGTGTCGGCGGCACGCGCGTCAGTTTTATCGGCATGATCGTGTTGCCGGTGCTGCACCGGCGCGAGATCATGGACATCTCGGTCAAGCGCATCGAGATTGACCGCGTGGGCAAGGACGGCCTGATCTGTCACGACAACATGCGTGCAGACGTGAAAGTCGCCTTCTTCGTGCGCGTCAACAAGACACCGCAGGATGTGCTCCAGGTGGCCCAGTGCCTGGGCTGCGCACGGGCGTCGGATCCGCGCGCCCTGGTCGAGTTCTTCGACGCCAAGTTCTCCGAGGCGTTGAAGACCGTCGGCAAGCAGTTCCCGTTTGTGGACCTTTACACCAACCGCGACGTCTTCAAAGAGGAGATCATCAAGGTCATCGGCACTGACCTCAACGGCTACATCCTCGACGATGCCGCGATCGACTACCTCGAGCAGACCAACCTCGATCACATGGACCCGAGGAACATCCTCGACGCCGAAGGTATCAAAAAAATCACCGACCTGACGGCTACGCAGGCCGTCCTGGCCAACGAGATCACGCGTAACAAGGAAAAGACGATCGTCAAGCAGGACGTCGAAGCGCGCGAAGCCATCCTCGAGCTCGAGAAGCAGCAGGCTCAAGCCGAACAGAAGCAGCAGCGCGAGATCACCGAGATCACCGCGCGCGAGCAGGCCGAAGCCCAGAAGGTCTGCGAGGAAGAGCGTCTGAAACAGGAGAGCGCCCGCATCCGAACCGACGAGGAAGTCGCCATCGCCGAGGAGAACAAGGAGCGGCAGATCATTGTTGCGCAGCGCAACAAGGAGAAGACCGACGCCGTCGAAGCCGAGCGTGTCATCAAGGACCGCGACCTGGAAGCCACCGAGCGCGAGCGTTCGGTCCAACTGGCGCAGATCGAGAAGGACAAGGCGATCGAGGTCGAGAAGAAGAACATCCAGGAAGTCATCCGCGAGCGCGTGATCGTCGAACGCGGCGTGGTGGAGGAAGAAGAGAATATCAAGGACACGCACGAGTTTGCCACGGCCGACCGTTCCAAGCGCGTAGCGGTGACCAAGGCCTCCGAGGAGGCCGACCAGAACAAGGTCCTGCAGACCGTCAAGGCCGAAGCCGCCAAGGAAGCCGCGAAACACCAGGCCGAGCAGATCGTGATCGAGGCCGACGCGCAACGCACGGCTTCCGAAAAGGAAGCCGATGCGCGCAAGATCCTGGCGGACGCCCAGGCGCAGGAAGCGGCGGTGATCGGTGTCGGCGAAGCCCGCGCCATGGAAGCCAAGGCCGAAGCGACCGAGAAATTCGGGACAGCCGAAGCCGTCGTGATCCAGAAGAAGGCCGGCGCCGAGGCCAAGGGCATCGAGGAGAAGGCCGAGGCCATGAAGCTCTTCGACGCCGTCGGCAAGGAGCACGAGGAGTTCAAGCTGCAGCTCAACAAGGACCTCGAGATCGAGCTGGCCGGGGTCAACGTCCGCAAGGACATCGCCAAGGAACAGGCCATGATCGTGGGCGAGGCGCTCAAGAAGGCGCGTATCGACATCGTCGGCGGCGAGGCGATGTTCTTCGACAAGATCGTCAACTCCGTCACGGGCGGCAAATCCGTCGACCGCTTCGTGGACAGCAGCCACGTGCTGACCGATGTCAAGGAGACGCTCTTCACCGGCGACCCGGAGATTTTCACCTCACAGCTCAAGAAGTTTGCCGGCCAGTTCGGCATGACCAGCGACGATCTGAAGAACATCTCGATCTCCGCCCTGCTGGCGAAGATGACGGCGCTGGCCGATGACGAGACGACGATCGCCCTCCTCGGCAAGATGGGGTCGGCCGCCAAGGAGCTCGGCCTGGCCGACAAGATGGCCGCGACCTTGATGGGGGCAAAAAGGAAAGCACAGTAGGATCTGAGAGAACATGGCGGAACCAGGACAACAACAGCCGAAACAGCCTGACCAGGCCGCGGTTGCGGGTGTTCAGCTCGAAGGGGGAACCTACGAGATCATCCGCAACCGGCTGAACGCCCACGGCGCCGAGCTGCGCAAACGCCTCGTCACGCTCAACGAGGGACGCAAGGAGGTTTTCGGGGCGATCGAGCCGGTCCTGTTGAGCACGGAGCGGATTTCGACCTCGAACAACTGCGTCCCGCGCGACATGGTGCCGGTCGGCGATCTCTTTCTCTTCGGCTACAACGTCCACATGGGTCTGCGCAGCGAGACCCATCTCGATGACGTTTTCGCCGCCTATGCCCTGGAAGAGCACGGCTTCCATGAAGCCCCCCTGGAGCTCGTCGGCGACAAGCGGTTCGAGGAGGACTTCAAGGACCTCTACCGCTACTACAAGAACACGCGCTTCGCCAAGTTCGCCGAGCTCGGGCCGTATCTGTACATGGTTTTTCACGTAGGCAAGGGCGTCACCGACATCAAGACGTTCAAGTGGCTCGTGAACGATGACGGCACGCTAACGTATGTCGACAACCGCAGCGACCACGAGGTGCGCTACCCCCCGCGGCACGAGTTCGAATGGGTGCGTACGCACCGGGACATGCACCGCGCCGGCGCCCATCCCCACATCTCGATCATGGACGAGATCTTCGTCGAGACCATCGGGGGCGACCTGACGATCAAGGTCGAGGACAACACCGCCACCGGCCAGGGCATTTTCAGCGAACCGGTTGACAATCCCGACCAGACCCTTGACGACGCGGAGGTCTTCTACGCCGACCTGGGCAACCTGATGCTGCTCAGGGTCAAGCCGTACCAGGAACAGGCTTGCCGCTACATCGTCTACAGCAAGAAGGTGCAGCAGGCTTGCCGTATCGACTCGATTGAGAATTCCTGCGTCCTGCTGCCGGAAGACCACGGCATCGTCTTCTCGAACGGATACTACCTCCAGACGGGCGAACACAAGGAATTCGAAAGCGACCTGCGCGACATGCTTTTCGAGCGCAGAGTTCAGGCGCCCAACGGCGAGGACACCCTCTACGTCTTCTACAACCGCGCGAGCGGCGTCTATGTTCTCTTGTCGTACAACCTGATCGAGCAGAAGGTCGAGAGTCCCATTGTCTGCCACGGTTTCTCCCTCTTCCCGAGCGGCAAGCTGATCTACTTCCGGGCCGACGACGAAGCCCGCAAGACGCACGCCATCCAGGTGTGGCAGACGCCCTATGTTGCCGCCGGTCATGAAACGACCGAGAAGAAGGACTCCCATCTCTTCAAGATCGGCAACCGCGACATCGTACGTTGCATGGCCGCTTGTCACGGCATTCTGGGTCTGATTGCCCGCGAGGACACGTACGCCAACCTCTACATCGACATCGTGCGGCTGTCCGGCGACGTCGTCGACGCCTACTTCTGGCTCGACCACAAGGACGCCGCGAACCTGAAAGAGGTCCTGGTCGAAATCCGCGATTCGGCCTCCGCCGCCGTGGATGAATTCGAGAAGGTCGTTCGCGTGCGCCGCGACACGGCCAACCAGGTTCGCGACGTTTCCGAGAAGACCGCGGCGATCCTGTCGACTGCACGCGCCAGCCGTTTCGAGAGCATCGACGACTTCGTCAGATCGCTCTCCGACCTGCGCACCGTCCGCGGGTCGATCATTTCGCTGCGCGACCTGCGCTACGTCGATGAAGCCCGGATCGACGAGCTCGAAGAGGACGTGACGGAGACGGCCAACCGCCTTGCCCACCGTTGCGTCGAATTCCTGCTCCGGGCCGACTCTCTCAAGTCTTACGAGGAGCAGGTCGAAGAGCAACGCGCCGGAATCGAAGCGCTCGATAAGGTCAGCGACGGACGCAAGCTGGAAGAGGCCATCGCCGCCACCGGCGCGGAACTGGAGATGCTGGTCGATGTCGTCAGCAACCTCAAGATCGACGACGCCACCCAGCGCACCGCCATCATCGACAACATTTCCGCCATCTTCGCCACGCTCAACCAGGTGCGCGCCGCGTTGCGCAAGCGCATCGAGAGCATGGCGTCCGTCGAGGGCGCCGCGGAATTCGGTTCGCAGGTCAAGCTGCTCAACCAGGCGGTCGTCAACTACCTCGACGTCTGCGACGCACCCGCGAAATGCGACGAGTATCTCAGCAAGGTGATGATCCAGGTCGAAGAGCTCGAAGGGAAGTTCGCCGACTTCGAGGAGTTCGTCGTCCAGCTTGCCGAGAAGCGCGAGGAGATCTACAACGCGTTCGAGTCGCGCAAGTTGAAGCTGGTCGAAGAGCGCAACCGGCGCGCCGACGGCCTGGCGCGCAGCGCCGAGCGCGTACTCAAGGGCATCCGCACGCGCGTGGGCGGGCTGAAGACGATCGAGGAGATCAACGGCTACTTCGCGTCCGACCTGATGATCGACAAGGTGCGCGACGTGATCGAACGGCTGACGGCGCTGGGAGACACGGTCAAGGCCGGCGACATCCAGGCGCAGCTCAAAACGATCCAGGAAGACGCGGTCCGCCAGCTCAAGGACCGCCAGGAGCTGTTCGTCGAAGGTGAGGACGTCATCCGCTTCGGCCGGCACAACTTCGCGGTCAATACCCAACCCCTGGACCTCACCGCCGTGCGTCGCGGGGACTCGATGCACCTGCACCTGACGGGCACGAATTTCTTCGAGGAGATCGAGGACGAAGCGTTTCTGGCTACGCGCGGCGCATGGGACCAGGAGGTCGTCTCGGAGAACGACGGCGTCTACCGCGCCGAATTTCTCGCATACCGGATCTTCCAGCAGGAAGACGATGGCGAGGAGGGGCTCTCGATTTCCGCTATCGCCGCCATGGACGACTACCAGCGCCGGGACGCGGTGCGCAAGTTCATGGCGCCGCGCTACGCGGAGGGTTACCTCAAGGGCGTTCACGACGAAGACGCCGCGCGCATACTGGGCGCCCTGCTCGAAATGCAGGGGAGCATCGGCCTGCTGCGCTACCACACGCTGTCACGCGCCCTGGCAATCGTCTTCTGGCGCCAATTCCGGGAAACAACGGCAGGCAAGCTGATCGGGGCCAAGCTCAAGGGCTACGGCCGGATGTTGCAGGTCTTCTCGCGTCCGGCCGAACAGGAGCTCTACGAGTCCGAGCTGGCCGGACTTGCGGGTGAATTCGCGGAAAGCACGGGGCTGTTCGAAACAGAACTCGCGGCCGAGGCGGGCGCCTATCTCCTGCACGTGCTCGCGGGCGACGGAGCCCACCACGTCAGCCCCGAGGCGGACCGCATCGTGCGCCGTTTCACGGACTACCTGAAGCCGCGGGGAGCGGACAAGGACCTCGCCGCGGCACGCAAGAAAGTACACGAGGACGTCGTGGCGGAGGTCTCCCTGCTGCGGGACTGGGTCGGCGCATTCATCGAGGGCGAGAGCGAGCTGCGCGCCGAGTACCGCGATGAAGCCGTCGCGATCCTCCTGGCCGATTGCCTCTCGCAGGCACACACGCACGACGCGTCGGTTATCCGTAGGCTGGAAGACATGGTGGGCGACCACCCCGGCATCGACAACAGCGTGTACGAACTCAACTATAATGACTTCATGCTGAAGCTGGCCCGGTTCGACCGGGATGACGTCCCGCGGTTCGAGCACTACGTGCGCGCCAAGAAGGAGATTCTCGACCATGCCCGCGGAGAGATGCGGCTGGCGGAATTCATGCCGCGGGTGCTGACGTCCTTTGTGCGCAACAAGCTGTTGGACCGCGTCTACCTGCCGCTGGTGGGCGACAACCTCGCGAAACAGATCGGCGTTGTCGGCGCGGACACACGCACGGACCGCATGGGGCTGCTCATGCTGATCTCGCCGCCGGGCTACGGCAAGACAACGCTCATGGAATACATCGCCAACCGGCTGGGCATCATCTTCATGAAGGTGAACGGGCCCGCCATCGGCCACCGCGTGACCTCCCTCGATCCGGCCGAGGCGCCCAACGCAGCGGCCCGCGAGGAGCTGGCCAAACTCAACCTCGCCCTGGAAATGGGCGACAACGTGATGCTCTATGTCGACGACATACAGCACTGCAACCCCGAGTTTCTCCAGAAGTTCATTTCCCTGTGCGACGCGCAGCGCAAGATCGAGGGCGTCTACAAGGGCAAGACCCGCACGTACGATCTGCGCGGCAAGAAGGTCGCCGTTGTCATGGCGGGCAACCCCTACACCGAGAGCGGCGAGATGTTCAAGGTGCCGGACATGCTCTCCAACCGTGCCGACACCTACAACCTGGGCGACATCATCGGCGACAGCGCCGACCTCTTCGAACTGAGCTATCTCGAGAACGCCCTCACGTCCAACCCGGCCCTGAACCGTCTGGCCACCCGCAGCCAGAAGGACGTCTACGGGGTGATCCGCATAGCAGAAACGGACTCACGCGACGGCGTCGAATTCGATGCACAATACAGTGCCGAGGAATTGAACGAATTCGTCGCGGTCATGAAAAAACTCATGCGCGTGCGTGACGTGATTCTGACCATGAATCTCGAGTACATTCGCTCCGCCGGGCAGGCGGACGAGTTCCGCACCGAACCGGCCTTCAAGCTCCAGGGGTCGTATCGCAACATGAACCGCCTGGCCGAGAAGACCCTGCCGATCATGAACGAGGCCGAGTTGGAATCGTTGATCTTCTCTCACTACGAAAACGAATCCCAGACGCTGACCACCGGCTCCGAAGCCAACCTGCTCAAATTCAAGGAGCTGCTCGGACTGCAATCCGAGGAAGAAGCCGCGCGCTGGACGGAAATCAAGAAGACCTACGGACGCAACCAGCTCCTGCGGGGTACGGGCGGGGACGACCGCTTCGGCCAGGTCATTGCCCAGATGAGCACGGTCAAGGACGGCCTCGATGAAATCGGTCAGGCCGTAGCCGCCGGCGTAGAGAAACTGGGCGAGAAGAAGAAGGGCGCGCCGTCGCAGCGGAAGATCGAAACCTCGCTTTCCGACGCGACACTCAAGAAACTCGAGAAGCTGCTTCAGGCTCACGGCGACGGTCATGGCGACGAAGAGGGCCCGCCAACTCAAAACGTCGAAATCGTCAACCGCGTCCCGCGCGGCATGGTCAAGCTGCTCGAGCAGCAGTTCGATTTGATCCGCGCCTGGATCGAGCCCATGTACCGCATGAGCCAGGAACAGGGCGAGGATTTCGACAAAATCATGACCCGCCTCACCGACGTCACCCGGCGCTACGAGACCGTCCTGAAGACCATCCACGAAGGCGGCGGCGAAATCCGCGGCAACGAATCCGGCCGCGTCGTGCGGCGCAAGAAGCCGAAGCCGAAGAAGGGCGAGTGAATGACTGCAAGGCGGTACTCTGACGAACAGCTTGAGGCCTTGTTGGTCGACACGGAATCGGATCTTACGGAGCGCAAGGAGTCATGGCGCGGCGATTCCCCTGACGCAGGCCGACAAGCCGTCTGCGCCTTTGCCAATGACCTGCCCGGACACCGCCGCCCCGGGGTTCTGTTTGTCGGAGCAAAGGACGATGGGACGCCGTCCGGCTTGCCGATTACCGATGAGTTGCTGCGGACCCTGGCCGACATCAAGACTGACGGCAATATGCTGCCCCCCCCGTCCTTGACGGTAGAGACGCGCACGCTTCGCGGAGTTGTCGTGGCTGTTGTGAGCGTGTCCCCCTCGGACGCTCCTCCCGTCCGCTATCGCGGACGCATTTGGGTTCGCGTCGGCCCCAGGCGCGCGCTTGCCACTGCCCAGGACGAACGCATTCTGAACGAGAGGAGACGTAGCTACGACGTTCCCTACGACCTGCGTCCCGTTGCCTCGTGTCCCTTGTCCGATCTCAGCCGCGCCAGGTTCGAGGAGGACTACCTCCCGTGTGCCGTCGCCAGGGAGGTGTTGGATGCAAACGACCGCGACTACGAGCAACGACTGGCCGCGTGCCGCATGGTGCTCGCGGCCGACGAACCGACGCCCACGGTGACCGGTATCCTCGCACTGGCCCGCAATCCGCGTTTTCATCTGCCGTGCGCCTATGTCCAATTCCTGCGCGTAGATGGCATCGAATGGTCGGACCCGGTCATTGACGAAACGGTTTGCGAAGGCCCGCTCACGGAAATGTTCGCGCAGCTCGACGCCAAATTGAATGCCCACAACCGAACGGCAGTGGACATCGCCGGTTCGGACCGCGAAGTCAGACGCAGCCTATACCCCTGGGAGGCGCTGATCCAGTTGACTCGCAACGCGGTGATGCACCGCACCTACGAGGCCAGCAACGCTCCCGTCCGCGTGTACTGGTTCAACGACCGCATCGAAATCCACAACCCCGGCGGACCCTACGGCGACGTCGCCGTTGAGACCTTCGGGGAACCGGGTCACACGGACTACCGAAACCCGAACGTGGCGGACGCGATGCGCGTGCTGAAACTCGTACAACGCTTCGGCGTGGGGATTCAGCTCGCACGCAAAGCACTCGCCGAGAACCAGAGCCCCCCCCCGGAATTCAAGGTGGACGCCAGTCACGTCACGGCCATCCTGCACCCTCGGGACATGGGGCGCAATTGAAGATGGAATCGGTCCTGCTCCGAACGGCGATCGTCTGTTTCGTGACGGCGGTGCTCACCGCCCCCGGCTCGCACGCGCAGGCGGATGGGCGGCGGTATCCGCACGAGTTGACGTGGTCAGACACGGAGACGCGGCGGATTCGAGCCCTGGCGACGACCATTCGCAAGGCGGAGGACGGTTACTGGACGACCGAGCGGACGGGGGTCCGGGTTCGAACCAGCGTGTCGGCCGAGCTGGCCGCGGAGGCGATCTGCTACGCCGAACCGCTGATGCGGGCTTTTCCCAAGGCCATGGGACTTTCCTCGTTGCGGAAACGGGTCAGGTTTGTTTTCGCGTTCCATGAAACGGAGGACCAGTTCCGGCAGGCTTCGGGAAGCAGCGATGCCGCGGGCGGGTATGGACGAATCCGGTCCGAGGATGGCGAGGCCTTTACCGCGGAGATCCATCTGTGTGCCGACGGAGGAACAGGAACCAAGCCGAGCGACGCGTTGGGCCGGCGCGTGGATCTGGGCGTCCTCCAGTATCGCTTCGCTCGGGCGCTTCTGCACCTCTACTGCGCGCCGGACTGCCGCGTGCCGCCCTTCCTGCGCGAAGGGTGTGCCACCTACTTCGAGAACTTCAACACGCGCAACAATCGGCGATCCTCGTCGCGCAAACAGGCCGTACGCGTGGCGCGGCCCTCCTTCAGACGCGCGCTCAACGCCGCCATGCTGGAGGAGTCGGATTTCCAGCCGCGCCTGTTTGATGCGCTGCACCAGTCGGCGGAGGACTTCGACGGCAATGCGGAGATGAACGGTGCGCTCGCGGACAGCTTCGTGGACTTCCTTCTGACCGGTTCGCGCCATCGGTCCAAGCTGCCCAAGCTGCTCGCGCGGGCAATGCAAAAGAGCACGGACGACGGCGGCCATATCATGGCCCCGGAGGAGGCGGCAGACCTGGAATCCGAATGGCATCGCCATCTTTGTCTGGTTGTCGCTCACTCCCTGCCGGTCCAGCACGCCGATCTGCCGGTGAACGGTAACCCGCCGGGCATGCCCTCGGTCACGAAACTGTCACGCTACGGCAGCAAGCCGCTGGTTTCGGTCATGGCGGCCGAGAAAGGCGCGTTCGATGTTGCCTGGTATGACGGGGCCGCTCGCACGATACGCATCCTGAAGTGCGATGCCGAAAAACGGAAGCTCGGGGAGGTCTCGCCCAGTTTCATTGAGAACGCAAACGCCCTGCTTGGCGCCGCCAGGCTGCCCGGCAGCAAGGGCTACGCCGTGGGCTATTCCAAGGACAACGAGCATGGCGACAGGGGGTTTGAGTTCTGGATCGCCCGGTTCGGCCCCGAGGGCGACAAGATGTCCGAAACACGCATATTCGGCGAGAAGAAGTCGGACGAGTTGTGGGCGAAGGGTGGTCCCGGCGGAGCGGGAACGGCCCGAATCGTCTACAACGAAAAGACGGGCAAGATCGGTTTTTATCTCAGCCACAACATGAAGTGGAAAGACGGCGTACGGCACCAGGGCGGCTACGTCGGTTTCCTGCATGAAGACGGAAAACAACTGATGCGGGGCGACAAGCCGCTGGGCAACGGGTGGTACTTCAGCCACAACTTCGACCAGCGTCTGATCGTTGCGAACGGCGCCTACTACGCGCTGGCGCACGGCGACGCCTTTCCGCGGGCGCTCGGCTTCAGCAAGTGGACGGACGGCGGCGGCAAGGCCTTGCTCGTCAATGCACGGTATCACGAGATTCCGGGCGAGTCCGGCGACAACACGACGCACTGCCAGACGGGGGGGTTGGCGCCCCTGTCTGACAGTACGTTCGCGGTACTCTATGCGTCGTCGAACGACCGTCCCAGCCACGACGTGTGCATCAAGGTCATCGACGACCGTGGGTCCGTAGCACGTGAGAAGTGGCTGACATCTTATCCCGCCGGACAGCATGGCGCCTATCCGCGGATTGCCCGCTACGGCGATGACGTGCTGCTCGCCTGGGAAGAGGTGGGCGGTCAGCGTGCCGGCGCGACGCTGCAGCTCATGGTTGTGGACAGTTCCCTTGAGACCGTCTTTCGGCGTGTGCCCGTGGACGACGTTCACGTCTCCCCCTACTGCGATCTGATCGCTCTTGACGATGGAGCGATCGTGTGGGCTCTGCCGATCGGAGGGCGCGAGATCCGCGTCTGTCGTATCGATCGGCCGAACGTTCTGGAAGCGCGTCTGCTCAAGCTGATGGAGGCCCGCCGGACGCGCAGGGCAAACCGGAAGCGGACGCCGAAAGCCGCCGCGGTGGAAGGTATCGATCGCAAGATGATCCTCAAGCTCTCCGAGCTTGAAGCCGACGGCGATCTCCTTGGGGGGGCCGTGCGCCTCTCCATCGCCAGGTCCCCGGTCCGCCTGCGAGAAGCGGACGCAACCGGCTCCCTGACTTTCGCCGCCGCAACGGGGCGGAAGACGGCGAGTTTCTCGTACGCGGACCTGCCATTCGCGGACAGGGCGGCATTGGCCCTGGCGCTGTACAGGCTCGAGCCGGACAACCGGACGCTCTACGGAGTCGCCGGGTTCTACCTCGATTGCGCCGGCGACGCAAGCAAGGCCCGAGCCTGCTATGACAGGGCCGGCAGAGATGTGGCCGCCAAGTTCTCCGCCTTTTTCGAAAGAGAGTGACCTGGCACCTGACAACTCGGTCCCCTGATGCCTTCAACGGACAGAGCAGACGACCTGTCATCCCGAGCGGAGTCGAGGGATCTCGAGAATTGGAAAGACCCCTGAGGTGATCACAGTACTCGAGATCCCTCGACTCCGCTACGCTCCGCTCGGGATGACAGGTCGTCCGCGGATATGACTGTCCCCTCGTTGTGCGGAGAATTGCCGGGCGCCCCACCGCCGCGTTGGCGGCGGCAGCCTCCGGCCCCGTCCTTCGTAGACTCGTCGGAGGTCGGCGTTGCGCGACTGAAAGCAACGTCTCCAGTCAGCCGAGGATACGTAACAGGGCGGCCGCGACAGTCTCGACTTCTCCGTCTTGCAGACACGGGTACAGCGGAATGGAGACCAGGCTGTCTTGTAGCCGCTCTGTTCGCGGGCAGAATCCTCCGAGCGACTTGTGCAGGGGACGAAAGACGGGGCGTCTGCACGTCACGCCGGCTGCCTCCGCCCGCTCGATAACCTCCCCGGTTCTGCCGGGCACGTGAAGCAGGTAGCGGAAACGAACCGCGGGAGGGGCTCCCACGACCCGGTCATACGAGAATCCCGCCAGCGCGACATCGTACCGTTGCGCGATTTGCGCGCGTCGCCGCAGCGACGCGTCGAGACGACCAAGCCGACTCAGGGCGAGCGTCGCGCAGAGGTCATTCATTTTGAAATTGAACGCACGCGGATCGGGCGCCTGTTCGTCGCAGTTGCGCAACCGGCGCAGCGTGCCGGCCAGCTCCGCGTCGCGGGTGACACAGGCCCCGCCCTCACCGGAGGGCAACAGCTTGGTGGCATAGAAAGAGAAGACCCCGACCCGGCCGCCCGTACCGACCGCAACGCCGTCCGGACTCTTCGCGCCAAGGGCATGCGCACAGTCTTCAATGACGGGAAGCCCCAGTCCATCAATGGCGTCGACATCCGCCAGGTATCCGAACGTATGCGGAACAATGACCGCCCCTGTGCTACTGCTCACCAGGTCCTTGACCACGGGAGTCGTCAGTGACGGTCCGTGTTCCGGCACGTCCGCACAGACGGCACGAAGACCGGCGTGCGCGGTGGCAGCGTAGAGGCTGTTGCAGGTGTAGGACGGGATGACGATCTCCGCGTCCCGTTCGAGCTCCAGTGCCGCCAGCGCGAGATAGAGCGCCGCCGTGCCCGAAGACACGGCCACAACGTGCGCCCCGTCGCATCGTGTCGATAGCCGCTGCTCGAGGAGCGAGACGACTTCCCCGCTGGAGAGGTGACCGTTTTGCAGCCCCTCTGTCACAGCGGCGATGTCGCTCTCGGTAATCTCGGGTCTGAAATGCGGGACCATGTCTGTGTTCTACAGGAAAACGCCGGGCGAGGAAATGCCAAACCCGAAGCCGAAAGCCATCAGGGTGCATCCGCGATTCAGCCTGTATTCGGCAGTTGAACCGCCGATTCCTACGCAAATGTCTGCAAACATTGACGATGGCGACGTCACACGACGCACCCATTTGGTGAAAGACCGGCTGAGGCAGAAGGTGCCCGCGGATGACGCAGATGAACGCGGATTCGGGACTTTATCTGCGTCAATCTGCGTCATCCGCGGGCAACTGCTCTTTTTAGGTTCAGTGCATTCCAGCCTGAAATCTCAGACCGCGCGCTGTCATCCCGAGGGCCGTCACGGGCGAATCCCGTTGGCTCGTGGGCAAGAACCCGTGTCATGTCCACGAGCCAACGGCCAGCCCCTCACCCGCCTCCGCTGCGCTGC
>CAZKRK010000053.1:0-28486 GCA_964555035.1 uncultured Victivallales bacterium
ACAGAAATGAACGAAGTTCTCTCCCTGTTTCGCCACGTGCGCACTTATTTGCTCGCAACGGCGGAGGACCGCCGTCTCCAAGGCGGGTTCTCAAGGGTTCCGGAACGGTAGATCTACCGCGTGGTAAACTGCTGTCGGTAGGCTGTCGGGGTCATACCGACTTCGCGCACGAAGGCCACGCGGAAGCGGTCGGGGCCGTTGAACCCGGACGACTCGGCCACGCTGGGGATCGTGAGATCGGTCTGGACGAGCAGGGCCTTGGCGCGCTGGATGTGTACGCGGCGGATCTCCTCGTGCAGGGAGCGGCCGACAATCGTCCGAAAGCGGATCTCCAGACTTCGCCGTGAGACAGGGACGGCCCGGAGAATGTCACTCACGTCGAAGTTGCGCGCGGCGTTATCGCGAATATAGCGGACGGCGGCGGCGACTTTCGGGTCGTCTATCGCAAGGACGTCCGTGGAATGCCGCGCAACGATCCCCGTCGGCGGGATCAACGTCGGCGCCGCGGGAGGCTCCTCGCCGTCGATCAGGCGATCCAGCAGACTCGCGGCCTGAAACCCCATCTGTTCTCCCGCGAGCGCCACGCTCGAGAGCTGCGGTTCGGCCATCTCGCAGAACAGCGTCTCGTTGTCTACCCCAACAACCGCCAGCTCGTCCGGCACATGGATGCCGATCTCCTGGCACGATTCGATGATGTGACGCCCGAGGAAATCCGTCACGGCCAGCACCCCGGCGGGAGTTTCGATGCTCTTCAACATCGCGGCAAGCCCCTTCGTGTCCGGGTCCGCCGGATGCTCGCACGAAGTGTCCGCAAACGCCGATCGCGGATAGATGCAGCGGCACTCGAGCCCGGCGACACGAATGGTCGCCACGAAGGTCTCTTCACGATCGCGAGCATAGGCCGTATCCAGCACGCGCAGGTAAGCGAAGCGCTCGAGCCCCCGCTCCAACAAATGCTTGGCAGCGGATCGCCCGATCGCGCGGTTGTCGCTCAATATCGAAGGGAACGGGGTCCGCGCCATCCAGCTCGACACGTTTACGACCGGTACACCCAGGCTCCGCAGGCGCTCGATTTCCTCCGGAGACGTCACCCAGGCGACGATGCCGTCACCCTCCCAGCGGTCCAGATCCTCCCACAACAACACGGGCCGGCAGCGCTTGGCCATGATCTGCCACCGCCCGCAGGCCCGCCCGTAGCGGATGATCCCCTGCACAATGCTCCGCGGGTATTCCTCCTGTATGTCGAGCAACAGACCTATATGCCGCAGTCCATCCATCTACAAGCGATCCTAAGCCCGGATGCGCAAAACGACAATAAAAAATGCGCATTGTGCGTATTGCCGTAATTACCAACATCGCCGACAATTCTTGACTATAAATGACGAAATAAGGAGTCCTTCTCATGACACGCCTCCTACTCACGACACTCTTGACTGTGACTTGCGCTTTTGCCGCGCGGGCCGTCCCCACCGCTGTGCGGGACTCGGCGGACTTCGCCTCGAAATTCGCCGCAAACGAGATTTGGGATGGCAGCGCCTACACGAACGGATGGGACTTCAGCAGCAACCCCGCCCTCACCCTGAACCCGGACTA
The DNA here is from genome assembly GCA_964555035.1 of uncultured Victivallales bacterium. GTDB lineage: Bacteria > Verrucomicrobiota > Kiritimatiellia > UBA8416 > CAYOBW01 > CAZKRK01. Next base: position 1,594 of record CAZKRK010000053.1, read on the forward strand.
CACGCTCACCTTTGCGAACGACAACGCAGACTGGCTCGAGGGACGTAACTCGACCGTGGACGGCGGAGCGACGACCTGGGACACGAGCAACCACCTGGACTGGACGCTGGAGGTCCGCCTCAAGTTCAACGCCCTGCCCAACGGGGTCGCGTTCTGGCTCGGCGCGGCAACAGACATAGTCATTGTGGATGTCTTCGACACCTACACCCAGGACAGCGGCGGCGGGACGTTCACCACCGAACACGCCGCGAATCTGGACGGCGAGTACCACACGTACCGTTTTGCCAACGACAGCACGAACAACCGCTACTACGTATGGCGCGACGGAACGCTGCTGACGCCGACCGACGGGGTCGCATACGATTCGCCCAACAACGACGATCGTCTCATCATCGGCGACCGGACGGAGGGGTCATTCGCGAACAACTTCAACATCACGATCGACCATGTCCGCTATGACCAAACCGGTGCGTACGCGCCACGCATAGTTGTCGACAATCTGCCGGGCGCCACCGACGTGACGGCGTCCTCTGCAACCCTGAACGGCAACCTGATCGTCACGAGCGCCGTACCGACCGTAGCCACCGTCTTCTGGGGTGCCACGGACGGCAGGACCGACCCGGCGGCATGGCAGAACACCAACACATTCGGCAGCGTGTCCGTCGGTCCCTTGAGCACCAATGTAAACGTGGCCGAAGGCACGACCTACTACTACCGCTTCCACGCGTCGAACGCCGTCGAAACCGCGTGGGCCCCAACCACAGCCGAATTCGCCGCGCCCTTCGGGCAGGTCGTGAGCCTAGCAGTGACCGACCACGCCTCGGAGGAAGGACCGGACACAGGAACCTTCACGTTCACACGCACGAAGACCGGCGGCGAACTGACGGTCAGTTACGCGATCGCGGAGAGTTCGACGGCTCGCGAAGGCAGCGACTACACCGCGCTTGCCCCGCATACGGCGACGTTCGCCGGCGGCCAGAGCAACACGCTTGTCACGGTCACACCGCTCCCGGACGGCTTCCTCTATGAAGGCACCGAAACCGTTGACTTGGTCCTTCAACCCGGAACGAACTACTCCCTGGGCACGGCGACGGCATCGATGAACATCACCTCCGACGCTGACTCGCCCGGCTGGCCCTTTGCAGCCACAGACATCGAAGGATCGCGTCTCTGGCTCGATGCGTCGGACGTGGACGCCGACGGGCAGGACGACAATCTGAGCGACGGCGCCGCCGTCGCGACATGGGCCGACAAGAGCGGCTTCGCCAACCACGCGACTCAGGCGACGGCCGATCTGCGGCCCGTGGTCAAAACGGGCGTTCTCTCCGGCAAACCGGTCGTGCGTTTCGACGGCGCCGACGACCGTCTCCTTTCGGGAACGACAAGCACCTATCGGTTCCTGCACGACGGCAGCGGAGCGACTTTCTTCATCGTCTGGCGGCTCAATGCAACCACTGAGGGGGACCTTCAGTGGGCCATCGACACGGGCGGCGGCAGCAGCTCCATCGCCGGCGTGTCATACGGCACCGAAAACCGGGGCACGGATACGGACCGACTCTGGTTCCACTGCGGCAATGCCGGCCTGTCGGGCAACGTCCTTACTACAGAATTCGCGCAGTACGACGGCGTCCATCCCGACCAGACCTGGATGATGGGAACGTACACCTTCCAAAATGGGTTACCGGGCGACGACGTCTGGTACGGGACCAACGGAGCGATGGTCGTGTCACAAGAGCCACAGGGCCCGGCGTTCGACGGACCGTCCGCGCGCGTGCTCGGCATCGGCGCCACGTCAGGAAGCGCGTTCCCGCTCAACGGAGACATTGCCGAAATCGTCTTCTACGACAAGGTCCTCAACTCCAACGAACTCAACCACGTGGGCGCCTACCTGGAAGTGAAATACGGGTTGGACACGACGTACGATCCCGGCGTCACCCTTGTGCAACCGCGACCGGCCACGAACGTCACCACCACCTCGGCATTCCTTAACGGCGAGCTTGTGTATGAAGATGCGACCCCGACGACGGTCAAGACCTTCTGGGGCGAAACCGACGGCGGGACAGACGCGGCGGCATGGGCCAACACGAACAGCTTCGGCGAGGTGCCGGTCGGCATGCTCGCCACCAACGTCGCCCTTTCGCCGAACACGCGCTACTACTTCCGCTTCTATGCGACTAACAGCAACGGAGCGGTCTGGGCGGACACCTCGGAGTCTTTCATCACGGGCGAGATCACCATCCAGGCCACCGACCCTGACGCCGCCGAACTCCCGGAGGACGAGGGCTCCGTCACGGTCTTCCGCCCCCCGATATTCACCAACGAGACGATGACCGTGCAGCTCGGCTACACCGGATCCGCGACACGTGACACCGACTACGCGGGTGGAATCTCCGAGGTCACGTTCGCGCCGGGCGAAAGCGAGAAGGTTGTGACCTTGACCCCGATCCACGACTGGGTCGGAGGCGAGGGTGCCGAAACAGTGGTGGTCACCGTCCTTGCCGACGGTTACGTCGCCTCACCGACACCGGCAACAGTCACTATTGCCGACAGCGCACCGCGCACCGTCAAACGGTCCGCCTCCTTCGCGTACCGCTACGAGTGTGACACCGCCCACCCCCAGGACGAGGATCTGAACGGCGACACGAACTCGGATTGGGACTTCTCAAACGCGATCCGCCCGACTCCCTGGCCGGACGCGCCGACGGGAACTGTTTCCAACGGCGTCGACCTCACCCACAGCACGCAGCCGCTGACCTCAATCTGGAACACCGAGTCGTTTGACGGAGACTACACGCTGGAGTGCCGCGTTCGCACGATAAGCCAGAACAACACCAAGGCGTTTCTGGGCGCCATGACCATATGGGCGACGCCGGCGGGACCGGATCTCGACACCTGCATGCTCTACGTCGGGACGAATGCGTTGCATTTCGGCCAGAATGGCGCCTACTTCCTTGGCAATTACGACAACACGACCGAGTTCCACACCTACCGCGTGGTGCGCCGCAAGCCGGCCAACAGCGGTGCCCACTTCTGGCTGTGGCGCGACGGCGAGCTTCTCAATCCTTCGGGCGAGCCCCTGCCGAACACGTTCAATGAACCCCAGGGCAGGGACATGATTCTCCTGGGCGACACGTCCATTTCCATGCAAGGCCAATGGGAACTCGACTACGTCCGGCTCGAAAAGGGCGCGTGGGGCTGGGCACCGCCCGCCGCTCCGGGCATGGTCATCATCGTCAAGTAGATGCAGAACAGTACGACAGACTGGAAGCTGGCGATTGGACTGGGAGCGGCCGCGCTGTTACTCGCGGCCGTCCCCTCCCCTGCCGTTCACGTCCGCCTGTTCGTGCTGACGGGTCAGTCGAACTCGTTGGGCACAACGAACGATCCGGACGAAACCGACCCGTCGCCGGGCATCGATGCCGCAGACGACCGCGTCCACTTCTTCTGGCACAATGTCGCCAACGCCACGACCACCATTGGCGCGTCGGGCGGGACCTCTACGACGCTGCAGGAACAGCAGGGGGGCTACTACCCCGGCAGTGCGACCCACTGGGGACCGGAGATCGCCTGCGCCCGGACGCTCTACCGCGCCGGTGTCCGCGACTTCGGTTTCATCAAGGCCAGCCGCGGCGGCGGGGGCAACACCTACTGGTCGAAGGCCCACGGTGGTCACATGTATGCACACGTGACATCGACCGTGCACCAGGCCACAACCGACCTGACGGCGAAGGGACATACATTTGAAATCGTCGCGTTGCTCTACCTGCAGGGGGAGAGCGACAATGCCGGCGAAGCGGCTGCGGCTTCGAGCCGGCTGGCGACCCTGACCTCAAACCTGCGCGCCGATCTGCCCAATGCTGCAAACATGCATGTCGTAGTCGGGGGCATCGCCGCGGCGGGAACCAACCGCGACACCGTCCGCACGCAACAGTCCGCGCTGGCGGCCGGCGACTCGACCATCGACTACTTCGAGACCGTCGATCTTCGCGACAGGCTCTACGACAACCTGCACTTCGACAAGGCGGCCAAGCTCGAGGTCGGCCGACGCTACGCGCACGCATTCCTCGACGCAGAAGTCGCCGCACGGGACTACGGCCGACTGGTCTTCATCGGCGACTCGATTACCCAGGGCGGCAACGCGCAGCCCAGCTACCGCTACGAGGTCTTCAGGCACCTGGCGACGAACGAGGCGACGTACACCTTCGTCGGCAGCGTCAACGGGGCCTACGCGTCGGGCGCCGTGCCGACGCCGGACTGGAATGGGCTCAGCTTCACGAACACCCATGACGGACACTGGGGCTGGCGGGCGTTCTGGGAGAACGGACGCGTGCCGCTGCCGTCCAGTCGCACCTCGAACAACCGCGGCACCGGCACGGTCCGGGCTTGGACGGGACAGACCAACCGCTACGAACTCAACAGTGCCGGAAACTGGGTGGACTACGGCGGACCGACCTACACGCAGGACACGGCGGTCGTGATGATCGGCATCAACGATCTCGGGGGTGGTTCGCCCACCAACCAGGTCCTGGCGGACGTGGAGACCATGGTACGACAGCTTCAGGCCGCCAACGCGGACTCCACCATCTTCCTCACCTCGATCACACGCGTCGGTTCGGGCCACTCGCAGTACCCGTCCCTGAACAACACCATTGATGCCTACAACAAGCACCTGCGAGCGGCGGCCCCCGCCTGGGCAGCCGGCGGGTCCGCCGTCTTCCCTATCGACGTCACGACCGGCTTCGCTGCCGACGCCATGACCTACGACAACGTGCATCCCAACGCGACGGGTGAGACGCACATCGGAGAGCGCATCGCCGTGGCGATGGGGCTCCGCGTCGTCGCGGGCGCGGGTGACGGGACGGAACGGACACCGGCGTCAAGGGACTCGTCCGAGTTCGCGTCGAAGTTCAACGGCAACGAGATCCACGATGGGAGCTCCTACATCAACGGCTGGAGTGACGACCAGGTTGCGGAGGCTCTTCGCGCGGATGGCTCCCTGAACATATCCAACACCACGGTATCGAGCGATGCCTACGTCAACGGGACGGCTTCCAGCGCAGCCGGGTCGACCTGGAACGACGGCAACAACGGGAGTTGGACCCTGGAGACCCGCATCAAGTTCCGCTCTATCGACAACGGCTTCGTCCTGTGGCTGGGGACGGATTCCAACAGGATCCTGGTCGAGATCTACGACACCTACACGCGCGATTTCGGCAACAACACGTTCACCACGCCTCACGAGCCAAACGCGGATGAGCAGTTTCACACCTACCGGGTGGCGCATGACGCCTCGGATGCCGTCTACCACGTGTGGCGTGACGATGTCCGGCTGACGCCGCCCCAGGGCGTCGGTCTTGATGGCGGCAGCGACAGCCGCATGCTTCTCGGTGACTACACACGGGATATCTTCGGAAACGGATTTGACGTGGACATCGAGTACGTGCGGTACGACCAATCAGGCAGCTACGCACCGCGCACGCTGCCTCACGCGACGGTCATCACCTTGAAATAGCCGGGAACAACGGGACGTGCATGCCGTCGCGCCCCTGAAGAGCCCGTTTCTGTTGGGGACAGGCCCCGCCCCATCTGAGTGAAGATCTATGCATCGCAAATGCATCGCAAATGCGTCGCATCTGCGCTTGACTGCTCGCGATTTGCTCTGTACTATCTCCGCACGATGAAAGCAGATCTGGACCTGATCATAGCTGAGGGCGAGGGACAGACCGTCGAGTTCAAGGAGGGTCTGAGCCGCATGGACCGTGAGATGGTTGCATTCGCAAACGCCTCGGGCGGTTCGATCTTCGTGGGAGTCGCGGACAGTGGCGAGGTCCTCGGAGTCGAGCTCACGAACGAATTGACCAGCCGCGTTCAGGACATCGCTCGGAACTGTGATCCGCCGGTAAGTGTCACTCTCCACAAACACCGCGGCACGGTCCTTGAAGTCCGTGTGGCCGAAGGGCGGCAGAAGCCGCACCAGTGTCGTGACGGATTCTTCTTACGTAACGGGCCCAACGCGCAGAAGCTGAAGCGTAACGAAATCATGTCGATCGCTCTTGCCTCCGGTGTTTACCGTTTCGACGAGAGTCTGAACGCTGAGTTTCGCTATCCTCAGGACTTCGATCGAGCGGCTCTTGACCGTTTCCTCGCGTTGTCGGGCGTTAGCGTGGCCGCCGACACCGAGAGCATCCTTCTGAGTCTTGACGTTGCGGAGAGGCGAGACACCCACCTACGCTTTCGTCAGGCCGGCGTACTGTTCTTCGCGCGCGCCCCGCAGCGTTTTTTGAAAGAGAGTATGGTCACGTGTGTTCGGTATCGAGGGGCTGACCGCTTCGATGTCATTGATCGCACCGAGCTTCTCGGCTCGCCTATCGTGATGATTGAACAGACCCTCAAGTTCGTGAAGCGCAATACGGCCGTCTCCTACGAGATAGACGGCGAGGCCCAACACAAGGAGCTGTACACGTACCCTCTGCCCGCTGTACGGGAAGCCGTCATCAACGCCGTCATGCATCGTGATTACTTCTACGATAGCTCACATGTGTACGTCCACATCTTCTCGGATCGCCTTGAGGTCGAGAATCCAGGGGGGCTGCCCGCGGGCCTGACGATGGCCGAACTGGGCAAGCGTAGCGTGAGGCGCAACAGGGCAATCGCGGACCTCCTTTACAGAGCCAAGTTCATTGAGCGTATCGGTAGCGGTATTCAGCGCATGGAAAGCTCCCTGGCTCAGAACGGAAACCCCCCCATGGAAGTATCGGCCACGAACTTCTTTGTTGTGAGATTCTACCCAAGAGTTCAAACCGTGGGCCACACGCCGCTCACGTCCCGACAGAACATGCTCTACCAGTTGGCATTGGCTCGCGGCGCCATCCGCAAGGCGGATGCGGCCATTCACCTCGGCGTCAGCAACGACACCGCTCTGCGTGAGATCAAGACCCTGATCTCCATGGGGCTTCTACAGCAGACGGGTTCGGGCAGAAGTACGAGGTACACGGTCGCCGGGTAACGCCCAATCTCACTCCACCACCCGCCACTACTAGAGCACGCCGCCGGAGAAGTCGGGCTGTAGCTGGACCCCATGCGAAAAGGGTTCGCGCTCCCCAAACGCCCACCAATTCAACCTGGACGCGCGCAGTTCCGTAGAACGGTGCTCCTGCGTCGTTTCCGCGGCAGGTGAGGAGGCATACAAGTGAGAACTGCAGAACATCGTTCCACCTTCTCTCAACGATTGCCGCACCACTGCCACCGGAAACGGCGCAGGAGCACCGTTCTACGGAGAGGTCGCAAGCGCTACCCCTTGCCGGATGGGGTCCAGCGAGACGTCCTCGGTCCCGACAGGCATGTCGTCCTCGCTCGATTCTCCGCCCTTCATTCGAAGGACGAAGGACGAGGGCGATTGCAGACTCGCTGCCACCAAACCGGCAGTTCTCGGGGAGCGCAGCGGAGCGGAGTCGCAGAATCTCGGGAACTGAATTCGCGTTAAACGGCATCGCGGCTCTCGAGATCCTTCGACTCCGCTCCGCTGCGCTCAGGATGACGGTGCGGGGTGACAGTATCCCTTCTGAGTTGTCCACGGTGCAACACGCTTGAGGCGGCCCGACCAAGAACGCCGGCGGTGTGTTTCTTGACACTCACTTCCGGACGTCAAGACGGTAGAAGCGCATCGGCAACGCGGTCGTATCCCTGGTTTCCGTCCGCCCCGTCAGGTGGGAGACGCGGCTGGTGAGCGTCTGCCATCGTCCAGGCCCCGCGACTGCATCTCGATAGCGCAGGCGGTAGGTGCGGCCGCTGACGGCGGCGTAGGATAGGTCAACGCCGTTTGAGTTCCGCACGATCTCGAGTGCGAGGATAGACGACTCGTTCGTCGGGATCGTACCTGCCACCCATTCTTCCCAGGCAGTCAGACCGTCACGGTCGCTGTCACTCAATGCAACGGCGTCGAAATTGCTTGAAGCGGGATAGTGGCCGGCCAGCCACCATTCGGCCACACCGTTCGTGGCGAGATTTGGCTCGAAGGCGGCGTGAAGATATCGCCGCGAGACAACATTGGTGAACGTGTAAGCTCCGACGGCGCCGACGGACTCACCGTCGACCAAAACGTCGGAAACGTGGTAATGAGGCAGCGCCGCCACGACAACGTTCGTATCACCGTGCAACGGCACAAGTACTTCGCCGCCCGGAGACACGGTTCCCCCACCCTCTCCGCTTGCGGTCACCTTCCGATAGGAGAGGACATCGTAGTCGTCGACCACGAGATCATCCATGCGGAACGTACCGCCGTTGCGGATGGTGCGCAGGTGATGGGCGTTGGTGTGGGCAAACGCAAACCACGTCCGCGTGTTAGTGACGGGCGCCTCGTTGATCCACAGTCTGCAGGCGGCAGGCTCTCGGGCATAGTCAGCCCTGATCGTCAGCCTCATCCAGTCGCCTTCCGGCACGCTCACTTCGGGCAGCGCCGTCCAGGCGTTGCTTCCGGGATGCAAACGGTGCCACACGACCGGATGACCGTTCGCGTTGAAGTGGATCGAGAACTGGTCGTCCGCCTCCACCGGGGGTGAGCCGGGCTCCCGCCAGTAGACGCACTCGACCATGGTATCCAGCCAGACATTCGTGAACCCTTCGAGATTCTCGAAGACGTTGCTGACCACGTCGTCCAGCGCCACCACCTGCCTGTGAGTCGCCGCGACGGGAAACTCGTTCGACCAGACATAGGAGGTGGCCGTTACCACCGCGGCGTTAGATGCCTCCCCGAACCACCCCCGCATTCCCACCAACCGCGCCCCGTCGGCATAGGGCTCAAAAGTCTCCGCATAGGGAAGCGTGTTCGGTGCATTCGAGGACAAGACCGTCACGGTTGTCTCGTCGGAAAACAGAAATCCACCCTCGGCAACCGAGAACCTGAGGACGTGCTCGCCGTCTCCTGCGAAGCTGGCGAATGTGACGGGTTCCATAGCGACCACATCGACCTCGCCGCCCGAAACCACCTCCCACATCACGCTCTCGGCTTGCCACGGCGCGCCGTCCACCGTCACCCCCGCGGCAAGCCGAACCGAATCGCCCGACCGGACAACCTGGTCCGGGCCGGCATCGACCAGTGGAAAAACCAGTGTTGCGGGAGGGGACAGATGCTCGCCGCCATCGTCGGTGATGCGAAACTGGAAAGTGGCCGAGACGCCCGAAACGACCCCCGTCCAGACGAGCGGTGCGTCCGGCGCCACCGCGGTCCGCACGACCTCGCCGTCCTTGAGCAGTGCCACGTCCGTTACCGCACCGTCCGACCAGACGGTATCGGCGGCAACGTGCAGCACGGCCTCCGCCCCGTTCACCGTGCCGCCCACGTCAGCGACAACAACTCGCGGCTGCGCGCCCCCGGGACTGCCCCCGGGGAAACCCGCCAACCAGTTGGCCGGGTCGTTGCCATAGAGCGCGAGGTGACGTCGTTCCAGGGCAGGCCCGCCGCCATCAGGACCGGCCGGCCAGGGGGCCGTGTCCCGATACTGCACACGGTCCGCTACGATCATTGAGGATCGCCCGGTCACCGGGTCCGGAGCCCCCGGTCGGCGCAGTTCCAACGTCTCGCCACCGTTGGCCAGGCGTCCCGCGTACGGGCCGTACAGCGGAACATCGGGCGGAATGTTCGTGTAGACCACCCGAAACGCGGCCTCGTTGGTTGAAATCGCGAGCGCGTAGCCGCCGGCCGCAATTCCCTCACCGGCCGTGAACGTGTAGTCAACGGCTCCGCCCAGCTCCCATCCCCCGTGCTGCACATCGAACAACGAGACGTCCGAGCCACCGCCGTTCCGCAGCTCGACGTACTCGTAGCTGTCGGAGGATGCGGGGTGGTACATGATCTCGCCGATCACGACCGGCCCGACGAGCGGGTAACCGTTGCCGCCCCCGGGAGTCTGTCCGGCAAGAGCCGTGAGATCTTCAGAGCCGGTACTCAGTACGTGACGACCGATCGTGACGCCGTTGTCGGACGCCCCGAACCGGCGAGAATCCGTCACCGTCGCAGGACTGCCGTCAGCCGCGGGGATACCCAGGTAGATGCTCTCCCCATGCTCGTCCAGGGCGAACCCATTCGTGGGCCCAAGCACGTTCGTCCCGAAGTGCGTGAATTCAGTGAACACAGCGAAGCCGCCCGACACGATCATTGTGTTGGAGGGTATGACGTACTTCTTCAGCTCGGACAGGTCGTCGCTCAGGAACCACCCGCCGATGTCCACGGACTGCGTTGACGTATTGTGCAGCTCGATCCAATCCCCGGGATTGTCCACGTCCTGGTGCGTGAGCACTTCGTTGATCACGATTGATCCCGGAACAGGATACGCGGCGCCATCGGCCACTCCCGGGGAGCCCCCCGACTGCGAACTGATATGCCACGAAACGTGCTCGTCCCATCGCTCTTCAGCAGCCAGAACGTTCACCGGGACCAGGGAGTACCCGCCACCGTCCGTCGCGGCGTACCAGTCGTCGTACTCGAACGAGAGGACCGTGCGACCGAGACCGTCACGCAACCGGACGCGCTCCCCTCCATCGTCCAGGTTGCGCGGTTCGAAGACACCGTATTCGCCCTCAAACTCACCCACGACACGCCCGGCGGGAACACCCGGATACCGTGCGGCGAAAGCAGCGCGGTTCTTGACGACCAGCGCAAACTCCCCGGGACCCAGCGTAGCGCGAGTGGAACTGGTGAAATCAAACAGGATCCCGGCGTCACATTGTGTACCGGCCAGGCCGGCCGTCACGCTGCCGGTGTTCCGGACCTCCACGAACTCGAAGTCACTTGTCAGGTAATTCGTCTCGCTTGTGCCCGGTGTCGGAGGCGCAGGGTGATACATGATCTCGGTGATGCGGAGGGATGACGGTTCGTCGAGGACGAAACGCGCCTCGGTCACGGCACTCCACGCGGCGCCGTCGAGGACCCGCGCCTTCAGCACCACCGACCGGGCAAGCGATACGGCCCCGGTATAGAGCATCCCGAGCGCAGCGCCGGTCACGGCCTCGCGCGGATCGCTGCCGTCCAACGTGTAGTACACGACCCCATCTCCCGCCACGGACACCGGGTCACCCGCGGCAATCGCTCCCCCGTGAGGACTGACGGCGGGCGCGGCGACGTCCGGATAGAGCCCCACGCCGCGAAACTGGTTCAGCACAATTCCCCCGCGTTCCCGACAGTAGCGTTGCAGCTTGTCGGCGACGACAACATCCCAGTTGTCGATCGTGTTCATCGGCGGATCCTGCCCTCGCTCGTCGCCCCAGCGCGCGGATTCGGCGTTCATCGCGGAACGGACGCCCCCCGCAATCTCCGCCAGACGATTGCTGCAGGCCGCGTAAGCCAGCGCGCCATCGTGAAACAGATGGCGATGCAACCGGTCCGCGAACCGCAACCTGAACTCCGCGTTCTGCCGCAACTGCGAGTAGATGATCCCCGGCGAGTTGTCCACGGCGGTGTTGAGTTTGCCGGCTTCATTCAACTTGAACATGAAGTTCTCGGCATCCCACTCGATGAACTGCCAACGACCTCCGACGCGCTTGTTCCGAGTGGCATACCAGTTGTTGTGCGGCCAATCCTGGTTACCGCCCCAGAGGTTGAGGATGATGTAGTCGATGAAAGCGTCGACATCCAGGGCGACCGTAACCTGCGCGTACACTGCCGGATCGGTTGTGTCGCCTTTGACGAGGTCCATCAGCGCGTTCCAGGCAACGAGATCGCCGTGAACGACCTCCGGGGAGCTGCCGTTGGCTGTGCCGCGCGGGCGCTGCTTGAGCACGTCATAGTCGTCCCCTTCCCCCCCGTAGTACTGCGCCGCAAAGCCTTCGTCGGGGCGCTCGGTGCAGTTGTAAACGCCCCAGTAAAGGCCATTCAGATAGAGGTGCACCCAGCGGTCCTGCAAGGCGTGGCGGTTCATGGCCCGGTGAGAGAGGCGTGCAAACGCGTCGCGCAGCAGCAGGGCGTTCAGCCAGCCGATTGACTCGGCGCCGCCGCTGGTGTGAACGGTCCACGAGTCGAAGTAGTTGCCGCGAATCGTAATCGTGTCGTACTCCCCTGCCCCGCGCCCGTCGAAAAAGGGATACCGCAAACGAGTGGGCCCATACTCCGAGCGGAAGGCCACTCGCAACGACTTCTTGCCCACGTTGCGGTAGCGGCTGCCCCCGCCCTGGACCCGCAGACCGCAGTTGACCTGCGTCCCGTCGTCACCCACGGAGAACAACTCCATGGAGGCCGATCGTTCCCACGCTTCGCCCAGGCTCTCGGGGTTGGCGTAAATTCCATCAACTCCCCACAGTTCATCCGCCGGAAGCGAGAACGACAGAACCGGAAGTGCCTGAAGATCGTTCGTCAGCGTCCCCGCGAAGCGGGAATCCTGCACAATGTCGGGGTCCATCTCGTACGTCCAGTCCGACTCCGACGGGTTCGGAGGCACGGGGAAGCCATCGCCGGTCTGCGCCAGCACGTCCGCTGGAAAGACGTAGGTGTGCGTATCGACGTCCGTGGCCTTGTATCCGGGCCGAAACGCCGCCGCCCGCAACACCGTTGTGTTGGTGATGGGAATGGCAGTCGTGTAAAGCGCTCCGTTCGACGTGGATGGCACCGAACAGTCTGTGGTGTAATAGATCGACGCGTTTTCGGTCAGTGTCGTGATCGCTACACGAATCGGCTCAGTGTAGAAACCGCGATCGACGGAGAACTTGGTGTCGGCGACGTAGCCGGCAAAACCGGTGCTGTTGGGTGCTCCGGGGGTGGGTGTGCCCATGTAGCCAAACGTGCTCCCGTAGGAGACGTCGGCATATTGAGTCGGATAGGCAGGAGCATACTCGTGCTCAACGGTCTGCCCGTCGGGCCACACGAGGGACAGGTACTCGCCGTCGCCGCTCAATTTGAACCCCGTGTGCAGCTCACAGCCGGATACGGAACGGTCCTTCCCTGACGCAAAGACAACAAGGTAGGCGCCCGGAGAAAGGTGAGTGGCCGGGAAGGACCATTTTGCGAGGTCGTTCGACCGGTCAGTGAGATACCACCCGGCGAGGTCGACGTTCGTGGCGGCAGAGTTGTGCAGTTCGATCCAGTCGGAAGTGTCGCCGTCCTCGTCTGTAAGGGTCGTGTCGTTCACGGCCATGAACTCGCCGATCACAATCTGTGAACGTACAGCGGGACACCCGAGGAAGAGAGAAACGAGAACAACCCAGGATTGCGAGAGGGCTTTCGTCTGCATGGCATGGCCACTAGAAAAAGACCAGCATACTACCCATTGACGCCACGCAACAACCCACACAATGCGTACTTAATCATCCGTTTTGCGCAAGGCAGCCGCACCCTCCCCCCTGGAGACGACGATCCTCCCCGTTGCACGCAAGAGTTGAGCACAAACAGTCCCATGTCGGTGTCAAACTCGATTTGGCATGTCCCGCGGACACGGCGCATCTGCGGTCTGTTGCGGGGCCACCACCGGGCTTGCCCTCATGCACGTTCCTGCGCAAATCATCGCATCCAATACGCGTTGTGCGGGTTGCAGACCTTGAGCATCCAGTGATATCATTTGGGGATGCTACTCAATGTGCGAGTTCTGCTCACGATTCGTTGATGCGACAGTTATGCAATCTCCCGTTCAGGAGGTCCTGAGATGAAACAGCCGGTCATGGGTCCTTTCCAGAAGTCTGTCACTCCCCTTCTCTGCGCCATGCTGGCCTCCGCGACTGCCCTCGCGGAACCGGTACAGATGAAGGACTCTTCGCTCTTCGACTCGAAGTTCATGGGAACCGAGATCCACGACGGCAGCAGTTGGATCAATGGATGGGTCCAGGCCGGAGGGGTGGGCGTATCGACTAACGTTGACGGCTCGATACATCTGGTCAACTCCGGCAGCGACTGGATCGACGGCCGGCTTTCCACGACCGACGGCGGAACGACAACCTGGGACACCGGCAATGCCGGCGACTGGACGATAGAGTACAGGATCAAGTTCAGCGCCGTTCCCAATGGTCTCGGTTTGTGGCTTGGAGTCGACTCGGACCTGGTCCAGGTCGAAATCCACGACACGAACACCAAGGACACGGGCGGCAACGTGTTCGATGTGACGCACGGGAGCAACACGGACGGCTCCTATCACATATACAGGGTGGCTCACGACAGTGTAGCCAACGTCTACCATGTCTGGCGCGACGGCACGCGCCTCTCACCACCCGCGGGGGCCGGCTATGATTCGACGGCCAACGAAGCCCGCATGATCACCGGTGATTGGACAGGCGGAACGTTCGGAAACGGCTACGTGGTCGACGTCGCCTATATCCGGTATGACCAGACCGGAATGTACGCCCCACCCGCCCCACCCATCACGACCGCCGATTTCACATCGCACATGGACATCACGTTCGACGGCTACACCAAAACAGCCGCGGTGACCAATTTCCCGGCCCTGGTAAAGCTGGGCGAGAGCATCACCGGCGTCTACTATGACAGCTTTGCGTCCGGCACGGGTGGCGACCTGCGCTTTGTCGACGCCGCCACGAATACGCTCGCCTACGAAATCGACGAGTGGGACACCAACGGCACGTCGTACGTCTGGGTCCTGGTGCCGGAGCTCGCCTCCAACGCGACCATCACCGCCTACTGGGGCAACACCAACGACACGGCGACGCCCTACTACTCGACCAACGGCGCGACATGGGCAGACTCGTTCAGCTCCGTGCTGCACTTGAACGAAACGGCCGGCACACTCACCGACGCCAGTTTGAACGGGCACGACCAGACCATCGGCGGAACGGTCACGCGCAACGTCCCGGGCCTCGTTGGTGGCGCTATGGACTATGGACTGGACGGGAAGTCGGCGGCTGCGTTCGATGACGGGTGGCCCACGACGGCATTCACGGTGTCGGTATGGGCGAACCGGGATGTCGCCTGGGGAACGAGCGGCGGGCAGAACACGATCTACAAGAACACGTCGACCACCAGCGGGTCGGGGTGGATGCTGGGCTACAATGACGCCAAACCGGAAATCTGGATGTACGACGGCGCCTGGACCCAGACGGATCCAACGTATGCCCCGAGCATCGGCGACTGGCACCATTATGGCGTAACCTACGACGGCAGCGCCGTCAAGTACTACATCGACGGCGAGCTCGATGCCACCGGCACAGACGGCCTGACATGGGGCTATCTCGACTACGAGGGGCTGGCGAGCTACGGGGGCGGCGAGTTCGACGGCAAGATCGACGAGCTCCAGGTCTCAACGGTCATTCACTCCTCGAACCGAGTCTGGGCGTGCTTCATGAACCAGGGGTCGAACGAACAGTTCAACACGGAGGGAACCGTTTTCGGGCCGCCGCGGATCGAGAACATGTCCGCCGCGAACGTCACCGACACCACGGCGACCGTGGTCGGAAACTTGATCAGCACCGGCGGCGCCGCCACGGCGGTGTGGGTCTACTGGGGCAAGACGGATGCCGGAGACGACGCCTCTGCATGGCAGAACACCAACTCCATCACGCCCATAGACGCGCTCGGCGTCGTGAGCAACAACCTGAACAGCCTTTCGGTCGGCACGGACTACTACTACCGCTTCTTCGCCAGCAACACGTACGGCACGGCCTGGGCCGCGCCCACCACGAACTTCCACACGACCGGCGTCATCGAATACACCATCACGGCTTCGACCGACGGCAACGGATCGATAAACCCCAGCGGCGTCGCATACATCGAACAGGGCAGCAACAGCGCCGTCTACACCTTCAGCCCGGCAGTCGGCTATCACCTCACCAATGTTGTTGCGGACAGCACGAATTCCCTGGGAGTCGTGGCCTCGTACCAGTTCACCAACGTACAGACCAACCACACCATCCAGGCCCTCTTCGGGATCAACATGTACACGATCACCGTGACCCAGGCCGCGGGAGGCGCCATCGCGCCCGATCCGCCCGACGAGGTGCCGCACGGCAGCGACAGTCAGACCTTCACGTTTGCGCCCAACGCGGGCTACTACCTCGAAGACGTAATCGTCGACAGCGTGTCGCAAGGACCGCTGGCAAGCTACCAGTTCACCGGCGTGACGGCCAATCACGACATCACCGCCGTCTTCACGACCCTCCCCACGCCGCCGGTCGCCGCCGACCTCGTCCTGTGGCTCGATGCGACCGGCATGGGTGGCAGCGACGGCAAAAGCATCGACATCTGGCCCGATCTATCGGGTGAGACCAACAACATGGCCCAGGCCACGGGAACGCTGCAACCGACGCTCTACACGAACCAGGTCAACGGCAAGGCCGTGGCACGCTTCGACGGGGGGGACGGCCTGAATTCGGCGGCCACCGGACTCATCGGCGACAACAGCGCCTACACCAAGTTCATCGCCGTCAGCTTCGACACCACGTCGCACGCGGGCAACACGATCGGATCGGGCGCAAGCGGCGCCCACGCTCTCTACCTGAACAGCTCCGACCAGCCGCGACTCTATCATGGCGGCATTCGCGTCACGTCAACCGAAACGGTCACCGCCGGCCAGACACACATCCTCTCGGCGTGGAACGACACGAGCGCGACTGAGCTTTGGGTCGACGGCGCGAGCGGCGGCACAGGCACGCCGGGCTCCTTCACGGACGGAACGATGCAGCTCGGCTGGTTCAACACCGGCAGCTTCCTCGACGGCGACGTGGCGGAGGTGCTGGTCTACGACCGCGCCCTGACCTATCCGGAACGCAACGCCGTGGGCCGCTACCTGGAACAGAAGTACGGACTCACGACGGACTATGTCGCCACAAACAGCGCCGACGTGGCGCTGACAGCCACCGTGAGTGAGAGCGAGCCCAAACAGGGCCATGCCATCACGCTCACGATCACCGCGCAGAACAACGGTCCCGACGACGCGACCGGCCTGGTCATCACCAACTCACTCCCCACGAACGGCGTCACCTACGTTTCCGACGACAGCACCGATTTCAACGACGCGACCGGCCTCTGGACGATCGGTGACCTGGCCTACTCCGCCGGCACAACACTCACGATCAACGTGACCGTCAAAACGGGAATCGGCGAACAGACCTTCACCAACACGGCGAGCATCGGCGCCGTCACGGAGTCGGACGAGCTCCCGGCCAACGACACGGCATCCGCCGTCTTTACGGCCTGGTACGACGACGTCGTTCCGACGGACTTCGCCAGGCGCCTGCGGATCGCCTTTCCAGGGTACAACAAAGCCGAAACGCTGAACGACTTCCCGGCCCTGGTACGCCTCGGGAGCCACATCCCTCAGTTCGGCTACGATCCGTTCGCATCCACAAACGGATACGACCTCCGGTTCACGGAGTCCAACGGTACGACAATCGTCCGACACGAAACCGAAGAGTGGAACACAGGCGGCGTCTCGCATGTCTGGGTCTCGGTACCCGAATTCGCGAGCAACACCACGATCTGGGCCTATTGGGGCAATGCCGCGGCCGCTACGCCCCCGACGTACACGACCAACGGCAGCGTGTGGAACGACGACTACTTCCTGGTGCTCCACCTGAACGACACCAACGCCGTCGGCCGGGCACCGGATTCCACCTCGAACGACGAGGATTTCGACCTGGTCAACTCACCGTCGGCGACCACCGGCAAGGTCGCGGGCGGATACGACTTCGCGTCGAGCTACGCCCGCAGCCAGGCCGGAAACATGATCGATCCGGGCACGGCGTATTCTGCCGTTTCCTACTACGGCTGGATCAAGTACACGGTTGGGGGAGGTTTCACTTTCTCGCGTCAGAATGCCCACACATCATACGAGAGCGGCGGGCAGATGAGACCCTTCATGGACGGCAGCTCCAGCGGAAACCCGTGGATGGGGTCCGGCTACAACGACGGGGAATGGCACCACATCACCTACCTGAACAGCGGTACACAGACACGCCTCTACGTCGACGGAGTCGAGGCCTCGAACAGCCCCTACAACGAAACGCTGACGCACTTCAACAGCGGCCGCTACTCGGCTC
Organism: uncultured Victivallales bacterium; assembly: GCA_964555035.1. Taxonomy (GTDB): domain Bacteria; phylum Verrucomicrobiota; class Kiritimatiellia; order UBA8416; family CAYOBW01; genus CAZKRK01. Next base: position 19,558 of record CAZKRK010000053.1, read on the forward strand.
TCGGAGCCGGCTATGACGGCAACAACAACTTCAACGGCATGTGGGACGAGTTCCGCATCGCCCTGACCGAACGTTCGCTCAACTGGGCGTGGGCCTGCTGGATGAACCAGGGGTCGAATGACGTGTTCAACAGCTATGCGACGGTTGAGGCTCTCCCAAGCATCGAGAACCGACTCGTCGGCAACCTGCAGGGAACTTCGGCCGACTTCAACGGCTACCTCAATTCCACCGGCGGCTCCCCCACGACGGTGACCCTGTTCTGGGGTACGAACGACGCACTGGGCGCGATCGGGAACTGGGAGAACACCAACGCATTCGGCACGGTCACCTCATTGGGCGACCTGAGCACGAACATCACCACGCTGAGCGAAAGTACGAAATACTACTACCGCTACCACGCCGGCAACAGTTTCGGCACGTCCTGGGCAGTCCCCACGACCAACTTCACGACCCTGGCAGGCAACCAGTATGCGATCACGGCTTCGTCCGGGCCAAACGGCTCGATCGATCCGGACGGCCTGGAGTACGTCCTCCAGGGCAACAACAGCACCTCGTACACCTTCGCCGCCGACACGGGCTATCACCTGACCAACGTGGTCGTCGACAGCACACCCATAGGAGTCACGAACAGCTACCGGTTCCTCAACGTGACGGCCAACCACACGATCGAGGCGCTGTTTGGCATCAACGTCTACACCGTCACGGTCACGCAGGCCGGCGGGGGCTCGATCGCGCCCGCCGGGCCAACGCTGGTCGACTGGAACACCCACAGCCCGGCCTACAGCATCGCGCCGAGCAACGGGTACTACACCAGCGACGTCGAAGTCGACAGCGGCTCGATCGGCGCCACCAACAGCTACCAGTTCCTCAACGTTTCCAACAACCACTCGCTGACAGCGACGTTCCTCCCCTACACGGACGTGGGCGTCTCGATCGCCGTGGACAATGCGGCACCGTACGCGGGCAACACGGTTGTCTTCACGGTCGTTGCCACGAACGGCGGACCGGGCGGCGCATCCGGGCTGACCGTCGACATACCGCTGCCCACCGGCATCTCGTACGCGTCGCACAGCGGCGGCAGCTACGCCGGCGGCACGTGGACGATCGGCGCCTTGAGTGCGGGGAGCAGCCAGACGTTGACCATCAACGCAACCGTCGATGCCGACCAAGCCGGCGACTCTCACACGATCGCGGCGAGCGTCTCGGCCCTCACGGAGCCGGACAACGTGGCGGGCAATGACTCGGCCTCCATCGGGATCGACGTTCAGTTCGATGCGACGGAGAGCAAGCACTTCGACAAACGCATCAAGATCGCTTTCTCGGGCTATACCGGCACGGAAACGCTGACCAACTTCCCGATCCTGGTCAGGCTCGGCACGGCCATCGGCGGCTTCAGCTACGCGGACTTCGCCTCGCCTCTCGGGCGCGACCTGCGCTTCACCGACTCGGACGGCGAAACCACGATCTACCATGAGACCGAAAAATGGGACGTGAACGGCACGTCGTTCGTCTGGGTGCGGGTGCCCGAACTGTCGCCCGGCGGCACGGACCACATCTGGGCCTACTACGGCAACGACGAAAACACGTCCGACGTCTGGCCCGACGCGCTCGACGGCCTGCAGCTCTGGCTGGATGCGTCCGACATCGATGCCGACAACACCCCCGACTCGCTCGGCGACGGCGATCCCATCGGCGTCTGGCAAGACAAGTCGTCCAGGGGCATTGACGCAAACGCCGCGAGCGGCGTACCGGCGGAGAACCCGACGTATGCGGCCGCTCCAAGCGGACTCAATGCGCCGGCAATCGGTCTGACGGGCGCCTCGCAGTGCTACTTCCGCGCCGGCGTCCAGGGCAACTGGAACTTCCTGCACGACGGCAGCGGCTGCACGGTCTTCGTTGTCTACTACGACCAAACCGCCGATCTCGGCACGCTGTACGGCACCGGGGGCGGAGGCAGCGCAAACGTCGGCGCCCACACCGGTCCGCGCGACAGCAGCGACGACGGTATCTACTGGAGCGTTGCCAAGGGAACCGGCGGCGATATGTTCTATGTCGAGAACCACACCGCCCAGTCAGACGGCGACTTCCCGAAGAACGCCTGGGGCGTCTATGCCTGCACCTTCACAAACGCGGCGACGCCACCGCCGGAGAACGAAATCAACGTCTACAACAACGGCACGAGCTCGTTTTCCGTCAACTCCTCCAAGACGCCCTCGTCCGCCAACTCGACCCACGTTCTCTGCCTCGGATCGGAAAACAACGCGTTCTCGCTGAACGGCTATCTCGCGGAGGTCATCATCTACGATCGGGTCCTGTCGAATGCCGAACAGAACCAGGTCGGCCACTACCTGGAAAACAAGTACGGTATCTCGACGGCCTATACGGACCCGACCACGGAACCGACCTACATGAGCGACGGCTCGGTCTGGGCCGCCGACTACGAAGCCGTTCTGCACATGAAGGAGACGAGCGGAACACTGGGCGACGCCACCGCCAATGGCAACACCGCCACCGTCGCCGGCAACCCACAACGGAACGCGGACGGGATTGCCGGCGGCGCCGTGGACTTCGATGGTAGCGGGGACTACGCCTATACGGCTGCCGTGAACGCCGATTTCAAGACCTTCAGCGTCTGGATGAAAAGCTCCGAAATCACCGACGCCGGTCCTTCCTCCGTCATGATGTCTCTGACGCCCAGTGCGGGAACACCATTCATCTGGCTGGGCCCCGCCGTCGGTGCGTTCCCCGACGAGACATTGACAATTGGCGACGGCGTCGGCGTGACGGCGATCAACGACACGATCCCGGCCGATTGGAACCTGTTCCATTTCGTCGATAACGGAACGCGCTACGACATCTACATGAACGGCAGCCCGGCCACCGACTACGTGCGGGACGGCGGGGCCACACTCATGTCCAACGTACCGGTCTACCTGGCAACACGCCAGAGCTCCGCCTCCTACTACACGGGTTTGCTCGACGAGTTCCGCATGGCGACCGTGTCCCGGTCGGCAGACTGGATCAAGGCCCGCTACGACAGCGAAAAGGGCAGCCCCACGCTCACAAGCATGAGTGGCGCCATCGGGCCGCCGCCGACGCTGTTCATCGTGAAGTAAGCAGTAGGCACCTGCTGCATCGCGTCACGCGCACGGGGCGCATTCAACATCGGGACACCCGGACCACAAAACGGCAGCAGCGCTCCTGAGAGGGTCTGATACCAGTCTCCAAAATCTCTCGGTACGAAATGGAGACGGCGGTCCTCCGCCGTTGCGGGCAAGACGTGGGTGCACTTGCCAAAGACGCCACGTGTCGCGTGGGAGGCATTTCCATCATGAACAACATCGCCGAGGGCTTTGAACGCACTACCGCTGCCGAAAAGGCAAGATTCCTCGATATCGCCAAAGGCTCCAGCGGCGAAGTCCGCAGCATGTACTACTCTGCCGAGGACATCGGGTATGTCTGCGCCGAAGTCGCCCAGCAGCGTCGGCAGAAAGGCGCCAAGATCTCCAGAGGGATCGCTACGTTGAGTTCACACTTCCGCACATAGAGACGGCGCACGCGCTTGACCTGCGACCTGAGACTTGAGCCTTTCGATCAGGGCCGGGGCCGAGAACGCAACCGCGTTTCACTGTACAAGTTGGGTTGTGGGCCTCGGCCCGCATTGTTTGGGAGCGCTACCGTTCGTCCCTCTCATCGAGCCGACGGCGCAACGCTTCGAGCTCCGCTCTCAGGAGGCGGATTTGCCTCTCCAGCGACTCTTCCCGCGCATCCCCGTCGCGCTCCGCGCGCCGCTCGCGATCGTCCCCTTCACGACGGCCCTCTTCACGCTCACGGTCACGCTCGCCGCCCTCACGACGGCCTTCTTCTCTCTCACGCTCGCCACCCTCCCGGCGGTCCTCTTCACGCTCACGGTCACGCTCACCGCCTTCACGTCTTTCCCCCTCGCGCTCGCGCCCATCACCCTCCCCGCGCAGGCTCCGCCTCTGCTCCGCCGTCAACTCCAGGATACTGAAATGCGAACCCTCGGCATTGGCGATCTCCAGGGTCATCTCCTGGCCCGTCCTGACTCTTCGAATGAACGCAACATGGCGCTCGACCGGATGCCATATTCTCCCATCGCCCTCTACCCAGCGCGGACCCACCCAGACCGTACGCCCGGCGAGCGCCCCGGGGTTCTGCGCCTTGTTCCCATCCCACACGCGCAACACGCGTCCCACCTTGAACATAAAGGTGTTCTTCGTCCCCTTCTCCACGACCACCCCACGGACCTGTCCGCTGAACCCCCGCACCCCCCCCGACAACGACTCCTCACGGTCCGCCCCGGGCGACACCACGCCCACCAACACGGCCCACACACACACGACTGAAAAACGGCACAGCCTGCTCACGATCCGCCAACTCCTTTCCGCCTCGCACGACACGCGACGCCTTGACGACTCAGAGACTAACAGCCGGACGGGCAAGCGGGCAAGAACTCGCGCCAAGCCGGCCCTCAGAGCGCCGGCTTCAGCGGAAGTCGCACGGGCGCCCCCTTGACTCCAGAACCTCCCCTGATTTGTCTCGCCATGCCCCTTCCCAAATGCTATCCGTAAACGCAGCCCAACCAACCATGAAGCAACACGCCATCCTCTTCCTCTCACTCCTCTGTCACGTGCTCGCCGGCCAGGCCGGTACGGCCTCGTTCTTCGATGCCTCCGTGGCACACGAATTGACTCAGCTCCGGTCCCCCAGCGCCGCGGCGCGCGCCGAAGCCGCGGAACGCCTCGGCTACCTGCGCGCATACAACGCGGCCGATGCGTTGGCATCCCTGCTGGAAGACGGCGACTCGGCCGTACGCCGCGAAGCCGCCCTGGCGCTTGCGTGGTGCGGCGGCCGCGCACAAATCTCCATACTCGTCGACACCCTTGCCGACGCCGACTGGTCGGTCGCGCAAGCCGCCTGGGTCGCCCTGACCAACCTGACCGGCATGGAGTTTCCATTCAACGCCGATACGCCCGACGCAACGCGCCGCGCACGGATTGAGACATGGCGCGAGTGGTGGGACTCCGTCCCCGCCGATCGCCCCCCCGGCGAATGCCTCGCCATGCTTGGCAACACGCGCCCTTCCGACCTGGCGGCCGGGCGGCCCGTCGCCGCATCGTCAACCTATAAGGGACCTCCCACCGTCTTGACCGACACCTCAAACGGCGCCTTCTGGCAAACCAAGCAGGTCCCCTTTCCGCAACACTGCACGGTCGACCTGGGAACCGAACACGAAATGGCCTGCGTCGTGGTCAGGCAGTACGGCCCCGGTTTCCGCATGACCGACTACGAACTGGCAACCAGCCTGGACGGCACAACGTTCGACACGATCTGCCGCAAGAAAGGACTGACCCCGACCTCCCTGGTGGCGACCTTCACCCCGCGCAAAGCACGCCACGTGCGCGTGATCTCCTATGCAACGGAAAACCCGACCTACCCGACAACGTTCTACGCGGTGAGCGTTCATGCCGACCCGATCGACCTCACGACCGCGCCCGGCGGCCACCTCGGCACGGAACGCGCCCTGCGAGCCCTGGGCGCCCTGGGCGGCAACGGCGCATGCGAACGCGTCGTCGAGACCATGACACCATACGTCGCCACAAGTCCGCGCGATGCCTCCGAGAAACTCATGGCGCAGGCCGGCATCCGCACATTGGGAAGACTGGGCGGAGACAAGGCCCGCGCACTCCTGGTGTCGCTGCTGCGAAACACGTACCTCGCGCGTTACGCGGCCGACGCCCTCGGGGAATTGGGCGATGCCGAGTCGGCCGCCGCAATGATCTCCACCTACCCCGACTACTGCATGAGCGTTGCCTACAAGAAACCCGCCAAGCTTCCGCGAGACGACCGGCCGGGATTCGAGGCCGTCGACCGCGCCTACGAAACACCGCACGCCTTGGTCGCGGCCCTCGATCGATGCCGGCTTTCTCCGGAAAACGTCGACGCCCTGCGTGAGATCGCCCCGCTCCTCGTCGCCAACCTGTCAGGCGACTACGATGGCGCCATGCTCTACGAACCCGAAGCCGCGCACCAGGCTACCGGCGCACTGCTCGACCGCGCGGGACTTCGCCAGGCCATATGCGAAATCGCCTTCCAGGCCCTTGGCCGGCCGCACGAGGTCGTCGGCATACCCGAAACGACCGCCGCCCAGCTCCTCGCCCTCGCCCGCAAGAACCCCGGCGGCACATCCTTCGCCGCCACGTGGCTGGCCGCCCTCTGCCGCGACAAGTCAAATGTGCCGCACCTCGTCGCGCTCCTCGAACACCCCAACGGCTGGGCGCGCATCAACGCCGCCAAGGCCCTCATGTTCATGGACGCCCGCACGGCTGCCGAACCCATCGCACGCTTGCTCGCCGCATCCAAAACGGAAGCCGAACACGGCTACTTCGGCGGTTTTCTGTTCAAGAAGCGCCAACACCAGGGCCAGGACGACTACAACGCCCCCTCCCCCTGCTGGCGCGAGGCCTTCACAAGAGCCCTCGGCCAACTCGGTGACAAACGCCACCTGCCGCTCCTGGTGAAGCTTCTCAACGACGACCGCAACGTACTCGAGGTCCAGTACTCCGCCGCGGATTCCCTCGCGCGCCTTGGCACGCCCGCGGCAACTCGAGCCCTGACGGAAGCCGCATCCTCCCACCCCTTCCACAGCATCCGCCTCCGCGCCCGCGAGGCCCTCTGGCGACAAGGCTCGACGACACACTCCCCAGCGGAGCCGGACGTCCCGGGCCGGGACATCAACGGCGGAGGACCGCCGTCTCCATTGGCCGTCAACCAATCGCCAATGACCGTCCCTCTCGTCTTCATTCGCGGCGCCAACAACATGCCCAACGACTTCCAGATCGACATCTGGCGCCAGGCCTACTCCACAACCGACTCCGGTCCAACCTACCGCCTTGGACACAACCTCTACCGACTCGCTCCCGCCGCCACCAACGGAACGGTCACGCAGCTGACGCATTTCAGCGACGGCTACGTGGCGGATTGCGAGGTGTCCTGGGACGGCACACGCATCGTCTTCGCCCGGCGCGAGCAGGAAACACCGTGGTGGCACATTCACGAGGTCAACGCCGACGGCTCCGGGCTCCGCCGGCTCACTCACGGCCCCTACCACGACGTGCAACCGGCCTACCTGCCGGACGGCCGGATTGTCTTCTCCTCTTCCCGCGCCGGCTACCGCGACGAATACCACGGCTACCCCGCCACCGGCCTGACGGTCATGAACCCCGACGGCAGCGGCATTCACTGCATCGGCTTCAACCTGGGACGCGACAACGAACCGTCCGTGTTGCCGGACGGACGCATCCTCTTCAGCCGGCTGGAGCTGTTCTACTCGCGGCTCAAGACGGAAATCACGGTCCAGGCCGTGTTCCCCGACGGGACCGGCAACGAAACACTATACGGTCCCGAAAGGCGCGACTTCTGGCGCAACATCACCCGTCTGTCCAAAGAGCGCGGCTGGGGCGAAGCGCCTCCGCGCCACCGCGTATTGCGCCTCACGCAACCGCAACCCTTCGGCCGCAACCAGGTCATCTGCGCCACCACGGGCGGCGCCACAATCGTCGGCCCCCATCGCCGTGACGAACGCATCGTCCCGCGCTGGGAAAACATGGCCGTGACTTCGCCCTTTCCCCTGCCCGACGGACGCGTGCTGTGTGCCGCCACGAAGCGAACCTCCAAGCGGAATGACGTGAACCTCGGCATCTACCTCATGGATCCCGAGACCGGCCGCCTCGAGCTCGTCTACGACGACCCCTCGTCGGCCGAGTTCGAGGCCCGGCCGATCGCGGCACGCCAACGACCACCGGTCCGCCCCTCCGCGGTCCCGAGCCGGGCCTTCTCCGCGTACTTGCTCTGCGAGTCGGCGCGCACATCGCAGGAGCTGCTGACCCGCCAACGGGGCAAACTCGTGCGGATCGTCGAGGGCCAGCCCATCACCGCGCGCCACCACACCCATCGCAGCAGCGCCGGTCAAGCCTGGAAGAACCACGTCGGCACTCTCGGCCGTATCCTCGGGACCGTACCGCTTGCAGCCGACGGCTCGTTCTACGTGGAAATACCGGCCGATCGCCTGGTCCACTGCCAGGTGCTGGACAGCGACCGCCGCGTCGTCGGGAATCAACTCATCTGGATGTATGCCCGCCCCCGGGAGAGGAAGAGCTGCGTCGGCTGCCACGAGATGCCGGGCATGACGCCGATCGCCGGCACGAAGCCTTTCTCCCTGAGCGCACGCAAAGCGCCCCTGCCCTGCCTCCCCCGCCAACGCGCCTTTACCTACCGCGCCAAAGCGTGGCAAAAGGGCAGGCTGGCCGACGAAACCGAAGAACGTACGCGAACGGTGCGAGCGGTCAATCTCGCGGGCCGGTACTGAGGGAGATCCTGGTTGACGATGGTCGATTGACGGTCCGTGAGGGGGGCTGTTCAGAATTGGGCATCCTGGAGACATGAACTCCCTTACTTTCGGGCTCCTCCGCAGAATGTGTGGGTAAGACATAGGGTGTGGGCTTGCGGAATGCCTTGTGCTCCAGGGTGTTTTGGCGGCGTTTCTCCGTTGAGCGGGTCAGGAATATCTTGTAACCGCATATTTTGTGCGTGAATAGGGGGAGATCCGAGTGTACGAGTAGGTGTACGAGTACGCCATTGGCGGGGCTTCTCCGTACTCGTACACGCAAATCTCCTCTGCATCATCAGGGGGCCGGGGCATACCTTTCGACCCACGGATTCCGCGGAAGACCCTACTTTCGCCCATACTCTCGCCCATACTCTGTCCCCTACTCTCTCCCTTACTCGAAAGAGAGAATAGGGGCGAGAGCAGGGGAGAGAGTAGGGTTTCCGGCCAGCCCCGCCCCAAGGACAGCGCTGGGGCCTTGGACAATTCGGCAGTAAAACTGCACCCCCGCCCTGTCATCCC
>CAZKRK010000054.1:0-28400 GCA_964555035.1 uncultured Victivallales bacterium
CCTTCCTGACATCCGCCGCGATGTTCTTCTTCCCAATCCGTTTCACGGCGAGTAGACGGTGGAACCCGTCCGCCATCCAGTACTCCCTTCCGTCAAAGAAGACGGTGACCGGTGGCCACGCCGGGCTTGGCCGGCTACCCGGCGGCGCCTGCATCGCCTCCGCATACTCCTTCACTGTCTCCTCGTTGATCCGCTCCCGGCTCTGCGTCTTGCCATCGACCCGGATCGACTCCACCAGCAATTGCCTGCGCATCCCTCAGTTCCTTCCCTCATTCGTGTCCATTCGCGTTGATTCGTGGTTCCTCTTTCCGTCACCCGCCCGCCCCCTCCCGCCCTAACTGAAGGAAACTCAGAACGGCAACTTGATGTCTGCCAGTACGCGCCCCCAATCTCCCGGCCCGAAGTCGGCCTGGTCCTTGCCGTCGCCGATGCGGCCCAGCAGTTCGAACCACCGCTCGCTGACCTGCTCGCGCATCTCGTCCGGATGCTTCTCGCAGAGCGCTTCCCAGCACTCCTCAAGCGTCGAGGGATCCACCGGCGTTTCTTTCGGGGCCTGCCCTGAGCTTGTCGAAGGGGCCGGTCGTGGCGAGGGAGGCGGTGCCGACGGTGGCGGCGGCGTGGCGGGCGCGGCCGTCGTCGCCGGCGCTGCATGCTGGACGCCGCCCGCCAGCGCGCGGAATCGCGCGCCGTACTTGCTTACCAGCGTCGCACGGTTTTCCTTCTCCGGCAGGTTCGCCGACCCGCCACCGCCGCCGGGCGGGTCCATGTACTGGACCCGTGTCCACCACTTCTCTGGATCTTCCCGGTCCTGCTCGTTCTCGACCGTGATTTCCACTTGCACGTCTTTGCAGCAGAACCCCTGCTCCAACGTCTCGATGCTCCCGTCCCAATCCGGGAAGCACGCGCGCAGACGCTTGATCGTCTTGTCGCTGATCGTCCCGTCGTTCAGCTCCATCCACTCCCGGTGGACCAGCTCCTTCCCCTCGCATTCCAGACGGAATGCGGCCGTCAGTCGCTCGTTCTCGCCGCGCAGATAGAGGCTGTTGTCCCTCACAACTGCGTCGTATGTCCCATTCTCCAACAACATGATCTTCTCTCCGTTCCTCTGTTTCTCACTTCTCTCTTGTCCTCGCGCGTCACCCGGCACCGTGCTCCCGCTTTCGCGGGAGCTCTGGTGCTGGGCTGCTTACCTGATGATCTGTTCCCACACGGCGCTGCCGTCCTCGCCGGCACCGACCGCCATCGCGTCCGTGCACGTGCGGCTCTTCGCCATGCAGTGGGGGAGCTCCGCCGGGTACAGCGTCCGCGTCCCGACACCGCGCCCCTTGCCCTTGTCGGTCACATCCACGTCGTACCCCAGGAACAGCACGTGGTCCGCCCACTCCCGTACCCGCAGCCGGATCGACGCTTTGCCCGAATTGGGCGATTGCAGCCGTGGCTCGTACCGCAGCCAGTCCTCGCCTGCCGGGTTCGGCACCGTCGACGTGCAGTCATGGCAGATCAGAACGACATGCCGCCCGGCCCGGCAGTGCCGGTCCAGGTCGGCGAGTAGGGGGAGGAACGTGTCGAACACGTGCTGGTACCCCTTGCCGTACCCGTAATCCTCGAGCCGCTTGACCCGGTGCCCCTTTTCGTGCGGCACGTTCAACAACGTGTCCGCCACCGCGAGCTCCTCAGCCTTTGTCAGGCTGTCGATCGCGATGGTCTGGATTCTTTCCCAGCCATCCGCCTGCAGCGTCCCGCGCAGGTCCGCCCACGTATCGATGCCGGCCACCGGTCTGATGTTCCCGGCCGACTCGCCCAGCACCGACCGCAGCCGCGGCAGGCTGTCATCCAGGTCGAAGACCGCCACCGGTCCCGGCGCCTGCGATGCCAGCGTCGTCTTGCCGATGCCGCCCGGCCCGTACATCACAACTCGGTGCCCCGCCACCTGGTCGATCGACCCAAACGCCACCCTCCGTCCACTCATCGGCGGTCCCGGTGGCTTGCCCGTCGCCCGCGGCGGCGGTGCCGGCGTCTTGCTCCGTCCTGCCGGAGCCCGTTTCGTCGTGTACTTGGCTCTGCTCTCGGTCATCACACTTCCTTTCCTCGTTGTGTATTCATCACTTCGCATTCCCCGCCTTGTCCGACGGGGACGACAGTTCCTCGTGCACCGGCCCGATCCGGAACCCCGCCGGCACGTGCTCCGCGTCCGCGTGCACGCCTTGCAGGCAGAACCCCGCGAACTCACACATCCGGCATCCCATCCCCCCGACGTTCCGCGGCCACGCCTGCTCGCGCAGCCGCGTCCGCCGCTCCGCCTGGCGTAGCGACAGGATCAGCTTGGAGAGCTCGTACCGCTGGACCTTGAACTCCTCCAGGTCCTGGTCGAGGATCGGGACCTCACGACGCGCGAAGTAGAAGTCAGGCCGCGCCTGCGTATCGGCGGCCAATCGGTCGGCGAATTCCTCCACCGTCTCGCCCTGGCGTTGACGGATGGCGGGCTTCTTCGTGACGTCGTACAGGATGATCGCCACGTCCCACCCCAGGGCCCGGGCCGCCACGACGTACTGCATCACCTGTTGGTTCAGCCGCAACCGCAGCCAGTAGTCCGACCCGCTGCTCACGCTTTCGCTGGTGGTCTTGTGTTCCACCAGCGCCAGCCGCCCGTCGTGCAGCACCCCAAGCCCGTCGATCTTTCCGGCGCTGTCAAACGTCCGGGAACCCTCGATGCGATGGCGGAACTCCACCTCCGGATGCAGCTCCTTCACTGCGTCTTCCTGGTACCGCGCGCAGTATCCCGTCAGCAGCCCCGTCAGGATCGCGATGTCGATTTCCTCGAAAGCGAATCCCTCCACCGCGGCCGCGATCACATCCTCGAACTCCATTCCCCGCCAGCGCCCCTCCATCGCCGCATGCCACGCCGACCCGAACCGCAGCGCATGCGAGTCCACCAGCGCTTCCAACCCCAGCTCATACCGCCAGAAGTGCTTCCGCGGGCAGCCCAGCAACGCCGCCATCCGACTCGCCGTCAGTAGCTCTTTCATTCCTCTCCCCATTCGTGTCCATCCGTGTTCATCCGTGGTTCACCTCTGCTCACTGTCCACCGGGCGCTTAAGCCCTTGTGCAAGCGCTTCCAGATCTTCCCGACGCACCCGGTACGACCCCGGATAAAGCTCCACCTTTTGAATCCGTCCCGCCTGGCAGGCCCGCCAAAGCGTGGCCCGGCTCACACCCAGGTACTTCGCCCCCGCACCGATCCCCATCAGCAGCGGACCCACCCGCGGCTTCGCTGAAGTTCCTGCCAGCGCCACTTCGCCCTTCAGTACCTTCAGGGCGTCGCGCTTGCGCTCTTCCGGCGCACTGAGCGCCGTCTGGATGATCTCCTCAGTTACCGTCATTGATGCTCACCTCCGTAGACACTTGCCCCATCAACCATCGGGCGAGGTAGTCAGGAAACGACCTGGCGAAACCGGATCCCGCGACCAGCCCAAAGGGAGCAAAATGCGCGTGCCGCAACTGCCGGCAGATCGCGTCAGTTGCCACTCCATGCTGAAGAAGCAGGCTGATCAGTCGGCAAATCGCGTCACACCATCCCTGGTACCCGTTCGTGGCCTTGGTGAAGACCTCGCACGGCCGCCCGTCGGGATAACGGTTCAGCGTGACGTAGAACTCGACGGCCCCGCCGTCAGCCGGGCACCGTGGCGAAGCCTCTGGTGCTCCGGCCGCCTGCCCCCCACCGTCCTTGCTCTGGTGCAAAGGTTCCCCCAGCGTGACTTTGTGCGTCACACCTTGCCGGTTCGTCGCCGGTCTTTCCCGCTCCGGCGCTTCTGGACATTCGTGTTGATTCGTGTCCATCCGTGGTTCACTCCCCGGGTCTGCCGTCTTCAGTCTCCGGTCTCTGGTCTTTCTGTCGCAGGCCTTCCCGGATCGATACGACCCGCCGCTCGTCCATCTCCAGCACGCCAAAATCGACTGCATTCAGAATGCTGTGAAGCGTCAGTGCCGGCACATCCGACCACGGGCGCCCCTTGAACGGCCCGCGCGGTACCAATCCGAAATCTGTGGTTCCATACTTGTCATGCATGTCTCACCTCCGATTCAGGCGTACGCCGGAATCGCCGCGCCGTAGTCCCCGCGAAACGAGCGGGGCGAAGGCGGGCCCCCTCACGTTCACCTGTGTTCATTCCTGCTCACTGCCGTCCGCCTCCTGCCAACCGGCCCGTCTTGTCACCCCACTCGGATTTCGCGGAATCCGGGCACAAAAAAAGAGGCAGCGCGAACGCTACCCCTTGCAGTGCAAGTCGATGTGAAAAGCTAAGTTGTCACGGCGAATTTCGCGGAACTACATCCCGAGTTCCTCCCGGATTGCCTCTTCCAGTTCATCCCGCACGCCATCCCAGTTGCTACCCTTCATCGCCCTGAGCCCCTCCAGAATCTGCCGGAGAAGCGCCACCCTGTCACCCCCGCTCCCTGCATCCGGACCCACCATCGTCTCGTTGAACGGAACCAGGATCTTGCGCCCGACCGCCTTCCGCCAGGCTATCAACCGGTACATCGCACGGTACGCCGGCGCCATGCCCCGCCACCGCCGAATCCTGTCGCGAAATGTGGAGTCCTTGATTCCCAACGCCCGCGCGGCTTTAGACTGATCCCCGTATTTCAGTATCGCGAAGAACACCCGCAGCTCATCTGGGTCCACCTTGTTCACGAAGTTGAACAACCCCTCTGCCTGCATCGCCTTCAGATCCTCGTTTTCTTCCCGTAGTTCGCCCATCTCGTCCGCAACGACGTCAAGACGCTTGTCCAAATGCTCCCGCAGCTCTGCAACCTCCTCGTGCCCCCCGCTCCCGGCCATCCCCTCCGCGTCCACTTGCACGTTCACGCGTACCCGCGGCGCCCCGTCCCCGCCGGCCGTCAACAATTTGGTCGTCGGCGCCGTAGGCCACGACCTGTCCCCCGCCACACTCTCTCGCCCCTTGCTCTTCTCCACTCCAGCCGCGACCACATCTGCGGGCGGGTGGTCTCCGCTCGCGCTCCCGGGGGCCGCGATTGAGTGCTCGCCGCGTCCACGGATCATGACTCCGCCGGAGGACGGCAATCGCCACACGCCATCCGGGACGTGGACGTGCTCGTTTTCCTTCTGAGGACGGAAGTCGATCGCGTACACCCCCGCCGCGCCGCTATCGAACGTGACAACGTACAGATCGTCGTCGGCCCCACCATTCTCAAAGACCGCTATTCTCGTCGGCCTCGTCCCGAGCGGCAGGCTGTTCCCCTGATAGATCCTCATCGTCCGGTCGGCACAAACCGCGTAGAGAGTACTTTTCGACGGGTTGATCAGCGTCAGGTAGTATTGCACTTCCAGAGCCCCGTACTTCACAACATCGTATCCAGGGACCTTTACGAACCGGCTGAGCTTTTCCGCCTCCAGATCGTTCCGCCGCACCTCGCCCTCTCGTTTGAGGTAGGTGCGAAACGCCTCCCGCTTCTGGATTTTGCGCACCATGTCCTCAATACCGGCCTGCACCAATCGGTGCCGACCATACCGCTTCGTAAATACGCTCACATGCACATCCGCCGGCGTTGCGTTGATCCACTTGCCTTTGCGCAGGATCTGTCCCGAGATCCACGAATCCAGGGAGTAGCCGTGTATCTCAAGATCCATGTCCGGGGCCAACGCGATCATCTGGAGGATCTCGAGGTATTGCCGTTCCACCTCGCTGATGGCCAACTGAAACAGCCGCTCCTCACCTTCACCGATCAACCGGCGCCCCATCTCGCTCTTCAGCACCTCCAGCAACGTTCTGACCAGCAACCGGTAGTAAATGCTGACAAACTGCACGCTGTTTTCCCCGAGCCCCATGAGCACGACCTGCTGCGTACAGTCAAAAGACCCGTTGGCGGCCAGGTATGCCGCTCGTGCCCGAAGGAAATCCGTCACAAAGAGGTAGTTGAATTCTGATGGAGTGGTGGTGAGCAGTTTCAGCAGCTCGCGAAGGTCCCAGATGAACAGATCCCAGCTCCAGTTCACCAGGAGCATGGATTGAAGAAAGCGCCAGGTCGCGTCAGGCTCCGACGACCCGGGATAGATAACAGACCACGTAGCAGCAAAAGGGCGTTCTCGCACGGCAAACCTCCCTTAGATCATTCCAAATCCATGGAAGACCAGGGGATACCGGTCACCGCGACACACAGTCGTGACGTTCGTCGTCACCACCCGGCACTGACTCGTAGGGGATGAAGCCCAGGTTATGCGCACCGCGCGAAGCAGTGCGTCGCCGTCAAAGGAACGTAGCGGCGCTGCCTTGGAAAGCTTCGCGAGTCGGTTCTTGAGTTGAGTTCATACGTTTAGCCGGAAATCTCCCGCGAGCCACGGTTGGGCTCAGAGCGGGCAATGGTATCCATGCGTGGTCCGTATTCACGGTAAGCCTACATGGGTTGTGTACGTTCACGTTCATGCGTCAAGGAGTCTCCCTGATCAACCAACATGAACGGTAACACGGCCCTAACGACGTGATCAACACCCAATCCTGCAATTGACCTCGCCGTCCCGTTTCATCACGTTTTGTCGCACTCCATCCCAATCAATCCGTTGACACAAAACTGTTGCAGTGCCACTATCACAGGCACGTATTGGGCGTCACGTTGGCACCTCCAAGTCCTTCTGCTTCGCTCAAGAGCACTTCGGAACACCAAAGCTACGCGGCAACCCGAAAACATGAGCGATGAGCAGTACTGACCACAGCGCCTTTTCGACAGCCGGAGAACCGAAGATGGATGACCGTTGGCTATCCGTAGACGAGATCGCGGCGTACTTGGGGATCAAGCGAGACACGGTCTACAAATGGATCCGCGAAAAGAAAATGCCGGCGCAGAAGATCGGGCGCCTTTGGAAATTCCGAAAACAAGAAGTCGATACTTGGGTTCGCGCCGGCGGATCTGTGGAAAACTGAAGTGACACCTACCATACAAGTGCAATGCCCTGAGAACCTGGACGTGGCCCTCAAGCAAGCTGCGGCATCGCACCAGCGTCTTGTTTTGCTCGTCGGGCCAACCCGGTCAGGCAAAACCTCCTTTCTGAGGAATCTGGCCAAAGATAGGGGGTTGCCCCTCATAAACCTCGGCGCGGAACTCAGCCGGCGTCTTCTTCCTCTCACTGCAAGGCAACGCGAACTCAAGACCGCGGACGTCATTGCTGACATGGTCCAGGAACCGCAGACTACCCCCGTTCTTGTCGACAATACCGAGATCGTCTTTGATCCGAATCTCAAGCTAAATGTCGGCGGTCTCCTCAATATGCTGTCCAGGAACACACTCATCGTTTGGGCCTGGCAGGGCGTTGTCCTGGGAGACGTTGCGGTTTACGGCACCAAGGGGCACCGCGAATGCCGGACCATTTCGCTGGCGGACACAACCACAATTGCGATGACCGAAACAGGGGCATAGCCATGAAGTACGGTGACCTGATTACATTTCAGCCGATTCAGAGCGTCATTCAACTGCATGACGCTGACCAGGCCGAAAGAGCCCGCGAACACGTATCGACTTACGTGATCTCCAGCGAAATGCAGCAGCGGCTCTGCGACGTCGTCATTCCCCAGCTTCAGATCGACACGCCTGCGGACAACAAGGGCATTCTCATCGTAGGCAACTACGGTACAGGTAAGTCACACCTTCTCTCCGTTCTCTCTTCCGTTGCGGAGAACGCCGGCATGACCCAGCACCTCACCAGCGAACCCGTCGCGGCAGCCATGCAGGCCATTGCCGGCAGGTTCAACGTCATCCGCCTCGAGATCGGCTCAACGGAGATGGGGTTGCGCGACATCATCACCAAGGCGGTCGAGGACCACTTTGAATCATGGGGCATTGCATTCCGCTTCCCCGATGCGGCCCAGGAGTTCGAGAACAAGACCGCCTTTCATAACATGATGTCGGCGTACGATGCCAAGTTCCCTGGCCAGGGACTCCTGATCCTCGTTGACGAACTCCTGGACTATCTCCGTTCGCGCAAAGACCAACCACTGATCCTCGACCTCGGTTTCCTTCGTGAAATGGGGGAAGTCTGTAAAGACCTGCGCTTCCGTTTCGTCGCCGGCGTCCAGGAAGCGATTTTCGACAGCGGTCGCTTCAGTCACGTTGCCGACAGCCTTGGTCGCGTCAAAGACCGCTTCCAGCAGGTCAAGATTGCCACCACGGATGTCAAGTATGTCGTCTCACACCGGTTGCTTCAAAAGACACCCGCCCAGCGTGCCCAGATCCGGGAGTACTTGGAGCCATTCGCCGTGTTCTACGGCAATCTCAACGAACGAATGGACGCTTTCATTGAGCTTTTCCCCATACATCCAGACTACGTGGAGACATTCCAGCGCATCCCGATCGTCGAAAAGCGCGGTGTTCTCCAAATTATCTCGGACACCATTCGCCGTCTTGTCGACCAGGACGTTCCCTCGGATCATCCCGGCATTGTCGCTTACGACAGCTACTGGAAAGCGCTCATCGAGGAACCGGCAAACCGCGCGCATCCGGACGTTTCCGCGATCATAGAATGCAGCAGTGTCCTGGAAACCAAGATCGAGAATGCCTTCACGCGTCCGCAATACAGGCCCATGGCGTTGCGAATCGTTGATGCCCTCTCTGTGCACCGGCTCACGACCGCCGACCTGCATTCTCCCATCGGACTCACACCCGAAGAAATGCGCGACGGGCTCTGCCTCTTCCATCCCGCTGTCGCCGATCTGGGAGGCACCGCCTCTGAAGACCTGCTGACGCTGATCGAGAAAGTGCTGCTCGAGATTCACAAAACCGTCAGCGGCCAGTTCATTTCCTCCAACAAGGACAACCGCCAATACTATCTCGACCTGAAGAAAGTCGACGACTACGACGCATTGATTGAGAAGCGTGCGGAGACCCTCGACGATGGCACCCTCGACCGCTATTACTACGACGCATTGACCCAGGTGCTCGAATGCGCCGACGTGCCTGTTCACGTCACAAACTACCAAATCTGGCAGCACGAGATTGAGTGGCGCGAGAAGAAGGCTCCCCGTCTCGGCTATCTCTTCTTTGGCGCTCCCAACGAGCGATCCACGGCCATTCCCCAGCGCGATTTCTATCTGTACTTTGTCCAACCCTTCAATGCGCCTCGCTTCACAGACGGCAAACTCCCCGACGAGGTGTTTTTTCGGCTCTCAGAAAAGGGAGAAGACTTCGAGAGACCCCTCAGGCTCTACGCCGCGGCGCTCGAACTGGCTTCCACCTCCTCCGGTGTCAAACGCGAAGCCTACCGCAAGAAGGCCTTTCAGCATCTGGACGCTCTCACGCTATGGTTGCGCGACCATCTCCTGCATACCATGGACGTCACCTACCAGGGACAGAAGAAGAAGCTCACTCGGTGGCTCACGGGTACCACAGGCAGTTCCAACGCCATCAACGTGCGCGATACGGTCAACTCTGTTGCGTCGGTATGTCTCGCCGGTCACTTCGCCAACCAGGCACCGGCATACCCGACATTTTCCATCATGCTCCGCACCAGGACCATTCCCCAGGCGGCCCAGGACGCAGTCCGCGGAATCGCGCAGCCGTCAACCCGCACCAAGCAGGCCACGGCCGTTCTTGATGCCTTGGGGTTGCTCGACGGAGACACGCTCTTACCCGCGATGTCGCCGTGTGCCAAGCACGTCGTAGACGCTCTCCTCGCAAAGGGCCAAGGCCAGGTGCTCAATCGTCAGGAACTCATCAGATCCGTAAACGGTATCGAGTATTTCGCGCCCGACCAGTACAGACTGGAGCCTGAGTGGGTTGTCGTGATCCTCGCCGCTCTGGTTTACGCTGGGGACATCGTGCTCTCCATACCGGGCAAGAAATTCGATGCGACCGGTTTGGCTACGCTGGCCACCACTGACATCGCGGAACTCGTGTGTTTCAAGCATATCGAACGGCCCAAGGACTGGAATGTGCCCGCCCTCAAAGCACTGTTCGAGCTCGTTGACCTCGCGCCGGGCCTCGCCGTCCAGGTCACGCAGGGCGACTCCGCCCCCGTCCAAGAGTTCAACAAACGCGTCCTCCAACGCGTCGAGACACTCGTGATGGCGCGACAGCAGCTCATGAACGGTATCCCATTCTGGGGTCAGAACCTGTTCTCCGACCCAGAGACACAGGCGCTGTCCACATCCATCGACGGCGTGAAGACCTTCCTCGAAAGCATGCAGGCCTACAACTCGCCGGGCAAACTGAAGAACCTCAAAGTGAGCGTTGACGAGATCAACGCTCACAAGCCTGTTTTCGCCCAGCTCAGCGAATTGGAGGCGCTGGAAGCGTTTGTTGTCGAGATAGGCCAGTTCACGCAGTACCTGTCGATGTGTGAGGGATATCTCCCCGAGGACCACGGATGGTCCGCCAAGAGCAAGAAACTCCGCGAGAAACTCCTGGCGGATGTTCGCGACCCGAAGAAACGATCCTCTGCCAAGTTCAAGAACGAGGTCATATCGAGACTGCAGAACCTGAAGGACGAGTACATTCACGAATACATGGCTCTGCACAAGAAAGCGCGTCTCAGCCATGCCCAGGACGAAGCCAAGAGCGAACTGATGCGCGACTACCGTCTCGTTCAACTCCGAGCGCTCACCGCCGTCGAGCTTCTGAACCGCCAGCAGCTTATCGAGTGGCAGGACAGACTAGGCCGACTCAAACCGTGCTGGCAATTGACCCCGCGTGACTTGGCAGCCGATCCCAAATGTCCCCATTGCGGTTACTGGCCCGGCATGGAACCGCGGGGCGCTTCCGTCGAAGCACAGCTTCCCGCCCTGAAGACCGCCCTGCCCCAGATGCAGCAGACGTGGACCCAGGACTTGCTCAATAACCTCAACGATCCCGTCGTACAGAGCAATCTCAGCCTGCTCAAACCCAAGCAGAAGAAGCTCATTGCCGAGTTCGTCGATTCGCGGGAACTCCCCGACGAGATCGCACCAGACTTCGTCCGCGCACTTCAGGAAGCCCTCACCGGCTTGTCCAAAGTCAGCGTCGCCCTTACCGAGCTCAAGGACGCCCTGATGCCAGAGGGCAGCCCCGCCTCGCCGACGGAGCTCCGGGAACGATTCGAACAGTTTGTCAGCTCAAAACTCGCAGGTAAGGACGCTAGTAAGGTCAGAATCGTTGTGGAGTAATAATGGGGCAAGTGGACGACAGAAATGCAGGTGGCACAGCCGCCACGGCCAAGCGGTGGCTCGACGTTGTCGCGATGGTGTTTGTCGGGATGGTGATGAGCACGCTTTTCGCTCCACTACAAGAAAAAGGCGTTGGTTGGCTCAGCACGGTCTTAGCAAATCTATCCTTGCTCTCGCAGACATCAATCATACTCGCCCTGTCCGCATTGGTCTGGTTCGTTGTGATTCGCCTTGGTGGCCTCAGACTCGTCGACTGCGTGAATGGTAGTCTCTTGCACTATCCCCCCGCTTGGCTCGGAGGGGCCCTTGGCGCAGCAGTGCTTGCTCTGTGGCCCCGCATCGCCGCTTACGGCATCCCGGGTATACTGCGCGCTTGTCGGTTGCACGAATACCTCTTTGCGGCTGTCATTACTTTCCCCGGGGCTCTTTTGCTAGCCGTTCTCTGCAATTGGATCGCCATGACTCAGATTCGCCGCATCGCGAAAGAACCAAATTCCATCGAAGTGAGCTCTCTCTCAGAAGACGAGGCGAGTTTGCGCGCCTGGATTCACAGCGAGGACCCCATAGATGATCCAGCCCACGATCTCCTCGGTCATGCCCCAATCGCCAAACGGCTCAGTGATCTCCTGGCCAACGACAAGTCACGGACTATTGGGCTTGTCGGTCCGTACGGGTCAGGGAAGACAAGCGTTCTCAACATGGTTGAATACTACCTGAAAGGGAAGGATGCTACCCACTGCGGGACAACATGGCGGCTGAAAGACCGCTGGCACATCTGTCGAGTCGAGGCGTGGGGGCGCAATCCTAATCTCTTTGCTGAGCAACTACTTCGCTGTGCCGTCCAGACGTTAGGCAAGAGCGCTGACGTTCTGTCTATCGTCGCTATGCCGTCACATTACACAGCAGCAATGTCAGGAAGCGGCTCTGTTTGGGCCACCGTATTGTCAGCATTGCTCATGGCGGGCTCAGATCCGGTTGATTGCCTGTTTCGCCTGGACTTCATCCTTGCGGCAACTCGCAGCCAAATGGTCATCTTTGTGGAGGACCTTGATCGCAACACCTCTGACCGGTTGCTACATGACGAATTACCCGCACTACTCGACCAGATACGTCGACTTCGTCACGTCTCGTTTGTCTTGGCTATCGGCTCCGAACGGTCCGACGCGCAAGTGCTCATGCGCATTTGCGAGCACCTGGAGAGCTTGACATGATCCAGAAGCAGACAGTTAAGAACATCATCGCAGCTTTCAGGGACAGTTGTCTGAGTCGATACCCCGACGACACTGACCCGCTCCCCTCAGAGGAACGCCAGAAACGCCTCGGGAAGGCAACGGATAATCCGTTACTCGCAGCCTTACTCCACGATCTTGTGAGCGAACCACTCGATGCACTTAGCGACATCCTCGCCAGCCCTCGTCTGCTCAAACTTGTGCTGCGTCGAACGGATCACGCGTGGGACAGTTTGCACGGAGAGATTGACTTCGACGATCTCCTCGTTGTTCATGCTTTGCAGTACGCAAGCAAAGAAACGTATGCCTTTCTACTCAATCATCTCACTGAAATCCGCAATCTTGAGGCAGGCGACCGGGGCACCGGCAATTCTGACCGACGTGGCCTACTCCGCAAACGATGGGAAGAAGAAGTCGGCGAAGCCGATCCCGGATCTGGTGATCAGCTGGTGTCGTTCCTCTTCCCATGGTGGAAACGCGAAGGCCACGGTGACCGAAAGGAAATCCCGCAAGGCGTCCGTCACTCCTCCCCCACAGACTACTGGTTGCGTCTGCAGTTGGAGGGGCTGAGTGAATCGGAGCTTTCGGATCAAACCATTCTTCGTGTGGGTCAGCGATGGGTCGCTGACCATCAGGGACAAGTACACGACGGACAGACGCTGCCCCAACTCCTGTACGGATCTGCAGAAATCGGAGCTAAGGTCGAGCATTTCTCACACTTGCTTGCTGGCGACGAAATCCGAATTCTCGCGGGTGCCCTCTTCGCGCTGATTCTCACCAGGCACGGGAACCGCTCGCATCGCGATGTCTGCGCCTCATTCTTCAACCTCTGGCGCCTTTCCCTGCGCCGCTACTGGGAAGGTCACGAAGCTTGGACCGCCGAGGAGGCCTGCAGAGCTCTTCCGGTCAGCCTCCGGTTCGCGAACGACATATACTACTTCTGGCGTCATAGATCCGACAACGAAGTGGAGACTAAGCCCCCCCATCCAGAGCTCCGAACTGCAATCATCGAAGAGGCCCGTAGGCTTTGGCAGCGGGACATTAGTGTTCTCATCCAGAGTCTAGACCCGAGCTTCCCCTATAGCCTGTTTCACTTCGCTGTTCACTACAGCACTCCGGAGATGGGGGGCGATGGGTTCGTGGCGAGCGATTGGCGATGGTTTGGGCAGCTCGTCTTCCAGGCTGCACAGCGAGCACCGGAAACTGTATTGCCGCAGATGTCACCCTTCCTCGTGTATCAGCCTGATTCACTAGAAACTCGTTACGAGCTTCGTAGTGAAAGTGGACAAGAGCTTTTTGGCGCTCGATTTCCTCAGTTGATGCGTCTCCTTGCTGAACATCTCTCAAACGAAGGCTTCGAACCACAGGTGAAGACACGAATGGACTTCTTGCGCCACGCGGCCGCGAAGTGGCTATCACAGCAAGAACACAGCGAAGATATGCAGGACCCCCAAGAGTGAGTGCGCCGATGTCTCATGAACGGCGCTCAACTTCACCAGTGCACAAGTTGGCCGAAAGCGCACACGACTTGTGTACTGCGCAGATCCAGCAAACGATTTGGAGGGAAGAGTGATGACAAAGAAGGAAGTACAGGGCAATCTCGACATCCAGGAGGAGCCCGACGCCACAGGCCCCGTCGAATGTCTTGGAATGGCCTTCCAGAACGACGACACCCGCCGTCAGCACTTCCTTGAAGAACTCAGGAGGCTACTTCAGGACCCTGAGTTCCGCAAGACGGGGGGGTTCCCCATTGGCAGCGATGAGGACATCCTCGCCATGTCCGATCCCCCGTACTACACGGCCTGCCCAAACCCCTGGCTGGCCGAGTTTGCACGAGTGCATGCCAAGCCGTATCAAGCCGACAGAGACAAGTATCACCGCCAGCCGCTAGCCGTCGATGTCAGCGTAGGAAAGACGGACTCACTCTACAAAGCCCATGCTTACCACACCAAGGTTCCTCACTTGGCGATAGTCCCGTCCATTTTGCACTACACGCAACCTGACGACCTTGTTCTTGACGCTTTCGCGGGCTCCGGCATGACCGGCGTTGCTGCCCACTGGTGCGGCATTGCCGCCGCCTCCTACAGGCGCGAGATAGAGAGCACCTGGCGCACGGAGGGGTTGGGAACGCCCGTTTGGGGCGCACGTCGCCCCGTCCTCAATGACCTCTCCCCCGCGGCCACCCTGATTGCGGCCAACTACAACACTCCTTTTGAGATGGAGGCATTTGCAGGGGCCGCACAGACGTTGCTCAGTGAGCTGCGAGCCGAAATCGGGTGGATGTACGAGACGGCTCACACAAACGGCGAAACAGTGGGCGAAATCGAGTATGCCGTCTGGAGCGAGGTGTTCTCATGCCCCGACTGCGCCGACGAGATCGTCTTCCTCAGAGAGGCACTGGATGCGGAGACCAAGCGAGTTCGGGACGAGTTTCCCTGTCCCCATTGCGCTGCCGTGGTAACCAAGAGGACGTTGGAGCGACGCTTCACAACAACACCCGACCCGAAGTTGGACGGCACGTGGAGCAGAATCACCTTCCGGCCCGTCCTCATCTCCTACAAGGTTGGCGTTGAAAGATACGAGAAGGTCCCCGATCAGGCCGACATCGAAAAGCTGACCCGAATAGCAGATCTGGCGCTTCCCGCAGAACTCCCTTGCGACCGCTTCCCGATCGAGGACATGTATCATGGCTCCCGAATTGCCCCGAAGGGGTTTACTCACGTGCATCACTTCTTCCTGCCGCGCGCAGCACAGGCACTAGGGCGCCTGTGGGCACGAGCCGCGGCGGAACCCGACGTGCGTACCCGCAGCATGTTGCTGTATTTCGTTGAGCAGGCAATCTGGGGCATGTCCGTCCTCGCTCGCTACGCTCCAACGCATTTCTCTCAAGTCAACCAGTACCTCAACGGAGTGTACTATGTCGGTTCGCAGATCGTTGACTGTAGCCCGTGGTATATCCTCGATGGCAAGCTATCCCGCCTCAGAAAGTGCATGGGAGCGTACCGTCCGTCCGCTGACAACAGCATCGTCAGCACCGGCACAGCAACGGCCCTTTCTCTGCCCGACCAGTGCATTGATTATGTCTTCACTGACCCGCCCTTTGGCGAGAACATCTACTACGCGGATCTGAACTTCCTGGTTGAGGCCTGGCATGGCGTTCGGACCCAGACAGAGACGGAGGCGATCATTGACCGCCCGAAGCAGAAGGAGCTGGGAGAGTACCATTCGCTGATGCGCGACTGCTTCGCCGAGTACTATCGAGTCCTCAAGCCTGGTCGCTGGATGACGGTTGTCTTCTCAAACTCCCGCGCCTCAGTCTGGAACTCTATTCAGTCAGCGCTGCAAGAGACCGGATTCGTTGTTGCAAGCGTGTCAGCACTCGACAAGAAGCAAGGGAGCTTCCGTGCTGTCACCTCCCCAACTGCCGTGAAGCAGGATCTTGTAATTTCCGCCTACAAACCGGACGGAGGGCTCGAGGAGCGTTTCCCAACGAACTCCGCCTGCGAAGACGGCGTCTGGGATTTCGTTCGCGCGCATCTCAGAAACCTCCCTCCTTCACGTGTCCGGGGAGGCCAGCTTGAATTCGTTGCTGAACGCGACGCACGCGTGCTCTTTGACCGTACGGTCGCGTTCTATATTCGCCACGGAATTCCCGTCCCACTCTCGGCGCCAGAGTTCCATGCCGCACTGCCTGAACGTTTCCCCGAGCGAGACGGTATGTACTTCCTCCCTGATCAAGCGGCCGACTATGACAAGAAGCGTGTTCAGGCGCAGGGCCTTGGCCAGCTTACCATTTTCGTTGAGGACGAACGCAGTGCCGTGGACTGGCTGCGCCAGTTCCTTGCACGACGCCCGTCCAAGTACCAGGACATAGCGCCCGAGTTCATGAAGGCACTCACAGAGAGTTGGAAGAAGTGGGAGACCAGGCCCGAGCTTCAGTTGCTGCTCGACGCGTACTTCTTGTGCTACCGAGGAGGCGAGGATGTCCCGCCTCAGATTCATGCCCACCTCTCCACCGACTACAGGAGCCTCCGAAATCTCGAAGCGTCCGATCCCTCGCTGAAAACCAAGGCGATGGATCGCTGGTACGTGCCGGACCCAAAGAAACTCGCGGACGTGGAGAAGCTCCGCGAGCGACGCTTGCTTGATGACTTCTGGACCTACCTGCCACCGGGCATGGATGCCGAAACCATGAAACGTTTGCGCCCTGACCAGGCTCCTGACATCCCGGGGCTCGAGGCCGGTATTCCCAAGATCTCCAAAGGCAAGCGGCTGAAGATCGTCCGCACGGAAGCTGTCCGTGTTGGCTTCACTCACTGCTCACAGAATCGAAACTACCTGCCCATCGTGGCAGTTGCTCGCCACATCCCGGAGGATGTCGTGAGCAACGACGACCAGCTACAGATGATCGTAGACCTTGCGGAGATGCGACTCGGACTTTAACGGAGAGATCAACCACATGGCAGCCAACAAGAAGCAACAGGTGCTCGAAATCCAGACGGCGCCTGACGCCGCAGACGGTCCGGTAGAATGTCTCGGCATGACCTTCGACAGCGACGACGCCCGCCGCGAGTATTTCCTCGATGAGCTTCGCAGCAAACTTCAGGACCCCGAGTTCCGGAAGATCGAGGGCTTTCCCCTTGGCGAAGACGAGGACATCCTTGCCATGTCCGATCCCCCGTACTACACCGCCTGCCCCAATCCCTGGCTTGCCGACTTCGTGAAGTTCCATGGCAAGCCATACAAACCGGGCAAAGATAAGTACCACCGCGAACCGCTCGCCGTGGATGTGAGCGTGGGAAAGACGGACGCGCTCTACAAAGCGCACGGCTATCACACGAAGGTGCCACACCTCGCGATCGTCCCGTCCATTCTGCACTACACGGAGCCCGGAGATATTGTCCTCGACGCCTTCGCCGGTTCGGGCATGACCGGCGTGGCTGCCCAGTGGTGCGCGGTCGCGCCAACAGCCTACCGCAAGAAACTCGAATCCCAATGGAAGACAGAGGGACGAGAACCACCCAAATGGGGTGCCCGCCGCGCGGTTCTCAATGATCTTTCCCCCGCAGCCACCTCTATCGCCGCAGGCTACAACGCGCCGTTTGACGTTCAATCATTCGCATCTGCGGCGAAGTTTCTACTCGGCGAAATCGAAGATGAGCTCGGATGGATGTACGAGACACTTCACTCAGACGGTCAAACCAAGGGCCGGATCGAGTACACCGTATGGAGTGAAATCTTCTCCTGTCCGGAATGCGCGGGAGATGTGGTTTTCTACGAGGAGGGACTTGACCCAGAGACAAAGCGCGTCAGGGGGGAGTTTCCTTGTCCGCACTGCCGAGCCACAGTCTCCAAGAGATCCCTGGAGCGGTCATACTGCTCGCAGTTCGATCCGGTAACGGGCGATCCGGTGCGCACTCCCAGGCGAAAGCCTGTGCTGATATCATACGGCCTTGAGGGAAGCCGCCACGAGAAAGAACCAGACGAGCATGACCACGCCATCCTCGCACGAATCGCCGAACTCCCGCTCCCATCTAGTGTGCCTGTGGAAAAGCTCCCATACATGCACATGACCCATGAACGGGCCCGCATGGATGTCTCCGGAGTGACGCACTTGCACCACTTCTTCCTGCCGCGCGCAGCCCATGCGCTGGGCGCCCTCTGGGCAAAGGCCGTCTCCGAGCGCAGTGCGCGAACCAGAAACTCCCTTCTGTACTTCGTTGAGCAGGCAGTATGGGGTCTATCGGTGCTCAACCGTTATGGACCACTTCACTTCTCGCAGGTCAATCGCTACTTGAACGGCGTCTATTACGTTGCATCCCAACACTCAGAGTGCAGTCCGTGGTACATCCTGCGCGGGAAGCTATCACGTCTCACTAAGTGCATGACTACGTACCGCCCGGTTGCGGGGAACAATGTGGTGACAACTGGTACCGCAACGGCGTTGCGTCTTCAGGACGGATCGGTGGACTATGTCTTCACCGACCCGCCCTTTGGCGAGAACATCTACTACGCTGATCTCAACTTCCTCGTCGAGTCATTTCACCGCGTCCGAACGCAAGCGGAACCAGAGGCAATCATCGACAGAGCCAAGAAGAAGCGCCTCAAAGACTACCACGCCCTCATGCGCCAGAGCTTCGCTGAGTATTACCGCGTCCTCAAACCGGGCAGATGGATGACCGTCGTGTTCTCGAATTCCAGCGCCTCTGTCTGGAACTCGATCCAAACGGCTCTGCAGGAGACCGGCTTTGTGGTTGCCAGCGTAACGGCATTGGACAAGAAGCAGGGAAGCTATCGTGCCGTCACCTCTCCTACCGCTGTGAAGCAAGACCTCGTCATCTCTGCTTACAAGCCCAACGGCGGTCTAGAGGGACGCTTCCAGGACGAATGCGAGACGGAGGAAGGCGTTTGGGACTTCGTACAAACACATCTCAAGAACCTCCCCACGGCACGTATTCGCGGCGGCCAGCTCGAATACATCACGGAACGTGACGCACGTGTGCTATTCGACAGAACGGTTGCCTTCTACGTCCGCCATGGCATCCCTGTCCCACTCTCCTCGGCAGAGTTCCAAGCGGGCCTTGCCGATCGCTTCCCGCAACGGGACGGCATGTACTTCCTGCCCGGCCAAGCCGCAGAGCACGATAAGAAGCGGATGCAGGCGGAAGGGATAGGTCAGCTCACCATTTTCGTTGAAGATGAGCGAAGCGCTGTGGATTGGTTGCGGCAGTTCCTGAAGACAAAGCCTTCGAAATACCAGGACGTCGTACCAGAGTTTCTTCAGGCGTTAACGGAGAGCTGGAAGAAGTGGGAGACTCGTCCCGAGCTGCGCGGTCTGCTGGAGTCCTATTTCCTCTGCTACAACGGCGACGGGGATGTCCCGTCGCAGATCCACTCATACCTCTCAACTGACTTCAAGGACATGCGCAAGCTGGATGCGGACGATCCACGGCTTCGCGCCAAGGCGAAAGACCGTTGGTACGTACCCGACCCGAAGAAGCTCGCGGACGTGGAGAAGCTGCGCGAGAAGCGTCTCCTCGATGAGTTCTGGTCGTATCTGCCTCCGGGCGTCGATGCCGATGCCATACGTAATCTGCGGCCAGATCAGGCGCCGTCCCTGCCGGGAATGGAAACGGAGCTCCCAAAGATCCCCAAGGGCAAACGCCTCAAGATTGTCCGAACAGAAGCGGTGCGCGTTGGCTTCACGCACTGCTCACAGGTGAAGAACTACCTGCCGATCGTGGCCGTTGCGCGCTACATCCCCGAGGATGTCGTGAGCAACGACGACCAGCTCCAGATGATCGTGGATCTGGCGGAGATGCGGCTTGGGCTCTGACGAATGAGCCGGGAGGCACATGGACAATCAGACGGCAACGCTGGAATCCCGGAAGACGGGAGCATGGTACTGGTCCGCAACGCACGCGACCCAGTGCCAGGCCATGGAGTGGATGCATCTCTGGGGCGCCGAGACTTGCCGTGTCTGGCTTCCCCAGAGCTCGACCATCGTCCAGGTTCCCACCGCTGATCTGCATCCGCTCGGCGAGACAGGCCTGACCGACCAACAAGTCGACCGTGAGAACGCACGGCTGGCCTATCTAATCTCGGCCGCCAAGATCGCCAACCTGCTGACCGAGGACATTCTCCTCGCGCCCATCGACTCGGCCGTTATCCCGCTCCCGCATCAGCTTCACGCTCTACGTCGTGTCACGACCGCCGACCACGTACGTTTCCTGCTGGCCGATGAAGTCGGCCTGGGCAAGACGATCGAGGCCGGCTTGGTCATGCGTGAGCTGAAGCTTCGCGGTCTCGTGCGTCGCACGCTCGTGCTGGCACCGAGAGGGTTGGTCACTCAGTGGGTCGCGGAGATGGCAACCCATTTCAACGAGGAATTTCGGCACTACAGCCCTGCGGACTTCGCCGCATACCGACAGATCACCAGGGAGGACAATGTCTGGCGCTCCTACGACCAGATCATCTGTTCGCTCGACTCTGTGAAGCCAGTCGATGCCCGCAAGGGATGGTCCGACGAGCGTCTTGCTGCCTACAACCGGGACCGGTTCGTTGATCTGGTCAGCGCCGGCTGGGATCTGGTTATCTGCGACGAGGCCCACCGCCTGGGTGGTAGCACAGAGCAGGTCGCCCGTCACAAGCTGGGGCAGGGCCTTGCCGAAGCGGCCCCGTACGTGCTTCTGCTCTCCGCAACGCCCCACCAAGGCAAGACAGATGCCTTTCATCGCATCATGAAGCTCCTCGATCACACCGCCTTCCCGGACGCCGAGAGTGTCACCAAGGAACGGGTCTACCCATACGTAATCCGAACCGAAAAGCGCAATGCGATAGATCCTGATGGCAAGCCACTCTTCACACCACGCAACACACGCTTGGTCTCGATCCCCTGGCAGAATAAGCACACGCGACAGCACTTGCTCTACGAAGCCGTCACCGAGTACGTGCGCGAGGGCTACAATCAAGCCATGAAGCAGAAGAAAGGCTATATCGGGTTCCTGATGATCCTGATGCAGCGCCTTGTCACATCCTCCACGCGCGCCATTACCGCCACGCTCGAGCGTAGGCGTGAAGTCCTCGCCGCGCCCACAGAGCAACTGAGTCTCTTTCCATCCGTCCTCGAGGAGGAATGGGAGGACATGGACGGTCAGCAGCAGGTCGACTCCTTCCTCCTGTCTCGGGTCAAAGCCATGCGAGACGAACGCCAACAGGTGGAAGTGCTGCTCGATGCGGCACACCAGGTGGAGGCTTCAGCGCCCGATGCCAAAGCGGAAGTTCTCCTGGACTGGATCTACACCCTTCAGAAGGATGAAGCCGACGCCAATCTCAAGATCCTCATCTTCACCGAGTTCGTACCCACACAGACGATGCTGGCCGAGTTCCTGTCAGCACGAGGGTTCAGCGTGACGTGCCTCAATGGCAGCATGGACATGGATGCCCGGCGCCGCGTTCAGAACCAGTTCGCAGACGACGTTCGCATCCTCATCTCAACCGACGCCGGCGGCGAGGGCCTGAATCTCCAGTTCTGTAATGTCGTCATCAACTACGACATTCCCTGGAACCCGATGCGACTGGAGCAGCGTATCGGCCGCGTCGATCGTATCGGGCAGACCAAGGTGGTCCGCGCCCTGAACTTCGTCCTCGAGGACACCATCGAATTCCGCGTACGCGAAGTCCTCGAAGCGAAGCTCGCCATCATCCTCGAGGAGTTTGGCGTCGACAAGACCAGCGACGTTCTGGATTCTGCCGAGGCCGGCAACATGTTCGACAACCTCTACGTTGAGGCCCTGCTACAGCCCTCCCGCGTCGACACGGCCGTCCAACGCACTCTGGCTGCGCTACGGCAAGAGGCGAGCAATGCCCGAAGCCTCAATGCGCTCTTCGAAGAACCTGAGCAACTGACGGCTGATGCCGCGCGCGAGACGCGTGACTTCCCGCTCCACCATTGGATCGAGGCAATGACACTCAACTACCTCGACGCCAATGGGGGAAGCTACGAGCTGACCAACGACGCCCTGTCGCTTCTCTGGCCCGGGAGCCCTGATGGCGAATCCGAGCGTTTCTGTCCCAGCACTCACGCGAACGTTGACGCCCCACACCTATCCCTGGACCATCCCCGCGTTCGCGGAATGCTCGCCGCCATGCCCCGATTCGTACCGGGTCAAGCAGTCCTCCGCGTTGAGTTGGCCGATATCCCCCCGAACATCCAGGGATACTGGAGCCTCTGGGAGATTGCCATGCGCACGAGCGATCGCAAGGACACCCGCATCATGCCCCTCTTCCTCCACGACGATGGGCGCATTCTCCAGCCGACCGCGAGATTTCTCTGGGACCAGCTCAACACCCGCCCCCTTCACGCAGAGCCGGTTGACACGGACAGCGTGACCGCTACGATCATCCACGCCCTGGACACGGCGGCGCAAGAGCAGGGCAGAGAAACCTACGAGCAACTACGCAAGGCGCACATGAGCCGTCTGCAACTGCAAACGGAAAAGATGGAGCACAGCTTTAAAGCCCGTCTGCGACTGCTGAAGCAGGTCGGGCTCGACGAAGTCCGCGAGTACCGCCTGCGTCAACTGGCGCACGAGGAAGCCGAATGGCGCGAGGGCATGGCACGCCAACGCGAGGTGCTACCCGAACTCACTCCCATTCTTGTATTGAGGATCAACTGACCATGGCCAACTGGCGCGACAGTATTCTGACGAAGTTCCCGGCTGGCGCCGCGCCCAAGAACGTAGTCACCGACCCGGACGAACTTCTGCGCGATGATGTACTATACAACGAGCTTTCTGCGCGCGGGTATGCGGTCCTCCAGTACACAGATTCCGTGGAGTTCCGCTTCACCTATGAGACCGAATTCCGCGCCGAATGGGACGATGGGAACGAAAAACCCGTCATTGTCGTGCTTCCCCCAGACGCCCAAGATTTCGATCTGCTCCCGGCCGATGTCTTGGCCGGTGCCCGCCAGCTCAGTTTCCACCTCAAAGAGATCTTCCCCAGACTGTCCTACGCCGTCGTTTCCAAACTCGAAAAGCGATATCTGGACGCGCTGTTCACGGCCCACGAGACCCACGCCCATCAGTCCATGGGCGACGCATTCACGAAGGAGTTCGTGCTCAAGCATGTCTTCTCCACCGTCCCCGAAGTGATCGGCACGCCCAGCGATCTCCTCCGCCTACTGCTTCAACGTCACTACAAGAAGATGGATGTCCCGCACCTCCTCGATGAACACCTGGTCGCCATACTCAGTACGAACTCCGAATTCGCCTATTGGCCGCTCGCCGCCATTGTCTCCGATCGCGCCGCATTCTGGCAGTTCCTCCAGGAACGCTGGCCTCTCTTCGTTGCGCGAAAGACATCCGAACTCTCGGCCCGGGAGTCGGAGAAGCGATTCGCCGCGGAGGGTGCAGCAATGACGTATCCGGGACCATCTGTACTCCCGTTCGACCACCACGACGTGTGCATCTACATCGACAACCTATTCAACGAAGGCATTCTCAAACCCATTGCCCTTACAAAGAAGGCCATCGAGGCCTTGCCCTGGCTCAGCGTAGGAACGGCCGAGGATCCCCAGGCCGACGCCCGGCGCCAGCTTCTCGAGCTTGTAGAGAGACTATCCGGAGCACCCATATCCGCTGACTCCTCGCCGGACGAATGGCTCCAGTACGCTGAGCAGTTTGCCCGCGTTCAGTATCTCAGCAACGAGATGCTCGCCGCAGGCAAATCGGAGGACATCCTGGTCAACGCTACCCCGGCAGCCATCCATGAGGCATTCGCGAACTGGATGGCAGCCCGCTATCCGGGGCTATTCAATCATCCCGCCGTCTCGCCACTCATGGTGCACCACATCCCAGCCTATCTGGCGGCCCGCCTCCAGTCCGCCGAATGCCATAGGGTCGCTCTCATCCTCATCGACGGACTTGCACTCGACCAATGGCTCGTGATTGAGGACGCACTGACCGGCAAATTACCGCGTATCAACGTGAAATCCTCCTCGCTCTACGCCTGGGTGCCAACGTTAACCAGCATATCTCGGCAAGCTACATACTCGGGAAAGATCCCGCTCTATTTTGACGACACGGTCATGCGCACGGACAAAGACGAGTCCGGCTGGCGTCGGTTCTGGAGCGACAACGGCATGATGATCGACGAAGTCGCGTTCTGTGCCGTCGGCGGAGACCCCGGCGACGTGCAGACTGTCGAAGCCGCCGTCTCGAATCGCACTCGTGCACTGGGTTGCACTGTCTTCAAGGTCGACAAGATGATGCACGGTGCCGTCGTCGGCCGTGCTGCCATGGCGAACCAGGTACGTATCTGGTCGACGCAGTCCTTTTTGCGCGACGTGATTACCTTCCTTGTCGAGCAGGGATTCGGTGTTGTCCTCACGGCAGATCACGGGAACATAGAGGCCACTGGCATGGGTGCGCCCAACGAAGGCAAGCTCCCGGAGCAGCAGGGGGAGCGCTGCCGCATCTACAACGATCCGGTTCTTGCGAAAGCGGGTGCAGAGAAGATTCCGGAAGCCATTCCCTGGCGCCATCCCGGATTGCCGAAGTCCATGCACGCACTTCTAGCCCCTGACACTCGCTCATTTGCTACCGCGGGGAGAGTCACTGTCGGACACGGCGGCAGCAGCATTCATGAGGTCGTTGTTCCTTTCATCCAGTTCACCCGCGCGGGGGCAGAGTACTGACATGAAGCGCAACAAGACAGACGTGGGATTCAACCGCAAGGTAAAGGGCGATTGGCTCAAGGAGACACTCCGCCTGACCGCCGCGGCCGTATCCCCCGTCGAGATTCAGGACGCCGTCAAACAGGAGATCGCCAAGGACAACGCCGGCAAGGAGACGATCCGCAAAGTCTTCGTCTACCTCAATCGCGTCTGGTTGAACCCACCTCAGTACTGCACCGCTTTGCGTGACGCGGCGTTAGAGATGTTCCGCACGCGTCCGGACGATCACAACGCCTTCTTGCTGAACTGGGGAATGTGCATAGCAGCCTATCCCTTCATCGGCGCCGTCGCCGAGGCCACCGGCCGTCTCTTCCGTCTTCAGCGCAGCGCCACAGCATCCCAGATCAACATCCGCATCCGGGAACGCTACGGCGACCGCCACTTCGTTCACCGCAGTGTCCGCTACAACCTGAGCACCTTCCTCGACTTCGGCGCCGTCCGGACCGAGAAACGCAGCGGCATATACACTCCCGGTCTGCACGTCACACCGCGCACCGATCAGGAGATATCCTGGCTGGTTGAGGCACTCCTCCACGCCCAGGAACCGCCATCGCTCGACTTCGATCGCATCACCGATCACCCAGCCCTCTTCCCGTTCGATACAGGCATCATGTCCGAGTCCGCCCTTTCAACAAACGAACGTCTCGAACTCTACCGCCACAGCCGTACACGGCTTCTTGTAACAGCAACGGCGGCGGTCGAGACGCGGCCCGTCTCCACGGAGTCGAGCTCTGGAGCCTCAGGGCACATCACATCTGAGAACATATGACTGGAGGTGAGACTATGGCCATGGAAGAACTCATTATGGAACTGAAAATGGAACAAGGACTCCCGCGAATCACTCAGGTTCAGCCACCCGCAGCGGTGTGGGAACGTTTCTTTGGGGTCCGTGTCCTCAAAGGCCTCTTGCCCACGTACCGGCTCCAGAACAAAGTGGACAATGGAAATCCCGAACAAAGCAAGGTCGTTAGGCATCACCATAACCTGACAATCGAAATAGGCGGTGCTCAGCCCCCACGACCGGCTATTCTGCGCATGCTGAAGACCGGGACAAATTCTTTTGACTACTGGGTCTACCGCCCGGGTTCCAGCGCCTTCCGCTCCTGCGCCTGGCTGCTCAAGAACGTGGCGCAGGACAATTCATCCGGCCGTAATTGGGTGGTAGTTTCCAGATGAAAAGAACTCCTTCTCTCGAACCAAGACTGACGCCTAGCGAGTACTACCAGGCTGTAGCGGACGGCATGGCGTCCATCCTGGCAGGTTCAGTCCTGGCCCCATCTCAGATCAGCTGCGACTTGGCGGATGACCCGGTCATACGGGAAGACGAAACGTCACTGCTGGTCCGCCCAGATCCATCTTGGCCGTTTAGCTTCCGCCTCACACGATCCCATCGTCTTGGCGACGGGGACGAAGAAGTCATCAAGCAATTCTTGGCTGCCTTTCACGAGAAGTTGCATGCCGCAAGACAACCTTTTTTTCCGTATCTGTTAGGCAAGTGTTCTCAGGATGTGGTGGCTCGATCCGTCGCCCACAGGTTGGTGGATCAATCCCTCATTCCATTCATTATAACAACGCTGTTGAAATGGGGATCACAGACGTACGAGGGGAAACCCATATCCGTAGCCATCGGCGTGGACCATCTCACCGACTTCTCAAAGATCTCTATGGTACACCTGCAAGACATCGTCAATGAGGATTTCGCGAAAGTCATCACCAACGGGATAGATACACTTCTCGTGGTGTCTCCCTCCGGACACTTAGTGGAGCACCGGGTACTGACTTCACGCGATCCCAGCACAATGCGCCCCCACGTGGCCGTTTGCGCGCCTAGGCGGTACTTTGCTCTAGCGGAGTGGGCTGACAAGATGCGCGTTGCGCTGGTGCTGAATTCGCTCGGCGAAGTCCTAGTGTTTACTAAGAAGAGGCTGGCATTCGCCTATCGAGGCGGCGTTTGGTGCTACTTCTCACACGACTCATTGATCCAGAAGATTGGCGACGCGACAGCCAACGAGCGCTTGGGGAGAGCCGTATACGACAGTTGTCTTGACGCTTCCTTCGCAAGGACAGGCGCCTGTGCGGCCATCGTCAAGCCTGCACATATTCGCAAAATGCGGAGGCTCCTTTCCGACGGTGACATCATCAAGAAGGCCATGACCCCAAAGTCTTCAACTCTCAGCCACCTCATTGGCAAGCCATTCGCTGCCATTCCTAGGCCACTTCGTCAGGAGATTCTAGCACTCGATGGTGCGGTAATCATCGGTCCTGCTGGCGACGTCGAAGCGGCTGGGGCCATAGTCCGGGTCCCCGGCGGAAGCGAAGGCGGCGGAAGACGCGCTGCTGCTAAGGCTCTGTCTGCTCTGGGCTTCGCCATAAAGGTCTCTTCTGATGGGGGAATAACAGCATTCACCGATAAGGGGACGGAGAAAGACCCCGATGTGGCATTTGAGGTCTGTACATGACGCCTTGTGAGCCATGGAAACGCAACTCATAACCAATACAGACAAGACGCTGGCCCAACTCCTCACTGAGGAATTGTTAGAAGCCGATTCTCTAACAATCTGCGTCGCGTTCCTCAAGCAGAGCGGCATGTCCGTTCTCTTGCCCGGGTTGAGAACCATGCTTCAAGCCGGCGGCAGTGCCACCGTCATCGCCGGACTCGACTTCTACCTGACAGAGCCCCAGGCACTCAGCCGCCTATACCGTCTCGCCCAGGCCAACGCCACACTCACTTGCAGAGTGTTCGACAGCGCCGGCAGCGCGACGTTCCACCCGAAGCTGTATGCCATGGCGAAGGGCTCCCAAGTCGCACTGGTCATCGGTTCCGCCAATCTCACGTCAGGTGGACTCCAATCGAATACTGAGGCGTGCGTCCTAGTTCGCACTACAACCGCGGACCCGCTCCACGTTAACTTTCAGGAGAACGTCGCAGCCATCGCCGGCGACAGTCGATGCGCTACCCTCGACCCCATCGTCCTGAGCCGCTACACCCGCAAGTTCGACATCTATCACAAGCACTTCCGGCAATTCCAACGCACTTCACATGCCGCATTGGCCGAGATTCCCACCGTGAGCGAACACAAACTCCGCCAGTACGTCGGCGAGTATCTCGGCAGTCCGAAACAGCAGTCCGAGTGGTCACGGCGCTGTGACGACTACGTTGTAGCCAGGGACATTCTGGACGGAATGCTCACAGCGACGTTCTCCAACTCTGCCCAGTTCCTTGCGGAGTATGAGAAACTCGTTGGGAAGAAGGGGGCGAGCCGTCGATGGCACTCTGGAAGCCTATTCCGGGCCAAAGCTACAGTCGCGGAGGGATACGGCATCTTCCTCAAGATGCTCGCCGACATCAAGGCGCACATCGGCGCGCCGCCCGCGGATCTGCTTGCGTTGGGCAAGACCTATACCGACCAGGTCAAAGGACTGAGTTTCAATGTGCTGACTGAGACCATGAACACCTATTCCCCGGAAGCGTACGCAGTGCTCAACGCCAATCCGGTTGACAGCTTGAAGGAAATCGGGATGCAGGAGTTCCCAACTCCAGGCGCTTTCAAACCGGAGACGTATGCCGAATTCGTCGTCCTCCTCAAGAAGATCCAGGAGATCCTAGGACTCGACAACCTCTCCCACGTAGACCATTTCCTCAACTACGTCTATTGGAAATATGTGAAGGGAGTTCCCTACGACTAGCTGAACTCTGGGTCCCGCGGTCGGACCACGCGTTTTCCCCGAAAACACTGAACTCTGGGTCCCGCGGTCGGACCACGCGTTTTCCCCGAAAACACTGAGTGA
>CAZKRK010000055.1:0-28379 GCA_964555035.1 uncultured Victivallales bacterium
ACCCGGAGCCCGTCAGCAACGGCGGGTTGCGATACGGTCAGCAGGGCTGCCAAGCGCGTCAGCACGGCTGCAATGTGTCCGTTCATGATCATCCCTCGGAGATGCCCGTTGCAAAACCGGTCGTTGCGCGCATGGGCGGTGATGAGTTTCTGGATGGTCTCTATGTCCGCAGATTCGACCAAGCATTGATCATCGACATAGCGCTGGGCTTCGTCCGTCCAAGTCATCCAATCGAACTCCACGACCAATCCGGCGCCATATAGGGCTTCAATGAAGGGCACAAAACCATCCCCCTCAACGAACCGGCCGGGATCGTCTCGCATCGCCGGCAGGTAGCGCAACACCGCCTCAGTCTTGTCCTCGTCGATAGCCATCATTGCTCCCACACCTACATATACGCAAAACAGCCCAGATTCGATCACCAAAACTTGCACACGGAGTTCGATCTGGCTGTCCTTTTCGGGAAGAAGGCGGCCCAGACAGAGCGCTCGGACAGCTTGACATCGGACCTTCTGACACCAGTTTATGTGGCCCTGTGAGGCAGAAGAGGGGCTCAACGAGCCAGGAAATGGGGCTGAAACAGCCCCGAAATGAACTTCAGACACGCAGCCAAACGTGCTCGATGCCGTGCGAATCGGAGGGCGATTGCCACGGGACAGATCCACGCCCCCCCGTCCAGATTTGATGTTTACACTTATGCATCAAGCTGTCGGTTCGGTGGTGCACGGCTTAGTTTGCTAATGAAACGGCCCGTGCCGAGTGTGAAACTTGCAGGAAATGGCCGTTGAGGTGGTACACCAAACGCCGAAACTAGATGGTGAAGCGGCACTGGTGGCTTTCTCTGAACACGAGCGCCGCATACGGAAGCTCCAGTCCTTTCGGGTTCCTAACGTCATCTAGCGGGCCCACCAAGATCAGCCTTCGACGGCCTTACTATGGTGTAGAAGACGCGCTTCCTGGGGCTGTGAAAGAAACGGATTCTGGCTCTTCCCAAGGGGGATTGCGGACCGGAAGACTGAATGGGGACGTGAACAGCTTTGGTGTTTACACCCTGGGATAAAGCTGTCACTCGCCCGGCTAGTCGCCCAAATTCAGCCACAGATCGTTCAGTATCAGCCGCAATGACGGCTGGAAACTCCGGCCGAGGTGGTACAGATCCGAGCTCAATCCATACACGACCAGTTATGCCGTAGCGATCGAAGGGCGGCCAGAATGATGACAGCAGCGTCGCCGCCTGCGGGGGGGGCAATGCCCAATCGCCTCAATGCGCCAGCAAAGAGGATGGAGAGCTCAACCGGGGCGATCAGCGCGCTCGGTACGCTGCCCAGCCTGTGTCGATGGCCGCTTCTATGCCCTCTGTCAGATACTTCAGTGCCTGCCGAGTAGCGGCATCTGGGTCGGCCTGCAGACGTGCGAACAATGACGAGAAGTAGGTCAGCCGAGCGCCAGAGGCGAGGAACTTCGTGGCATCAGTAACGAACGAGAGGGGACTCACTACAACGGCAGTCGTGCTGCTGTCACCATGATCAGAGATGGATCTCGGTTTCGCCGAACCCCCTGCGGATGCCTTCTGTATCAGAGCACGGCGGCTGCGGCCGTCCGGCGTCAGAACGGCTTCTGCCCACCAGCAAGCGGCACGCGTTTCGGCAGGGACGTCCCCAAACGTGTCGCGGAAGAACCTCTTGACCACAGCCGTGAGCTTTCGAATCTCCGACAGAGTCAGAAACTGCTCGTCGTATGAGTATCCTTTCCGGATATCCGCCACGGTCTTGTCGAACAGGGACCGTGCGTGTTTTTGCATCGCCGGCTTCGTCCGGAACACCTTCGGTTGATTCTTCTTGCCCCGAGGCGCGGCGCGTTTCGACTTGGGACTCACGGGAGAATTCATCGTCACCAGCGCCTTGCGCAAAGTTGCCGCAGAGGCATACCTCCTGGCCGGCCGCTCTGCGCACGCTTTCAGCAGGATCTGATTGAGAAGCGCGTAGCCTTCGCGCTCCCTTTTGGATCTGAGAGTCGGTGCCGGCAGTCTATCAGAGGCGGGCATCCCACTCGCCATGACGTACAACGTCATCCCTGTCGAGTAGAGGTCGCCTTTCTTCCCCGGCCCCTCGGGAGCCATGAACCCGGATGTACCGAGATTAGAAACGGCAGGACCAGTCTCAGTCACCAGACCTATGTCTGCGAGGACCGGCTTTCCGTCGATGAAAACGATATTGCCCGGCTTGATGTCCCTGTGGACGAGTCCCGCACGATGCAGTACCTCCA
Source organism: uncultured Victivallales bacterium (assembly GCA_964555035.1). GTDB lineage: Bacteria > Verrucomicrobiota > Kiritimatiellia > UBA8416 > CAYOBW01 > CAZKRK01. The sequence continues at coordinate 2,266 of CAZKRK010000055.1, forward strand.
AGCCATGGAGCAGTTCCATGATGATCGATACTGATTCACGCACAGGCATACGACCGGCCTCAAGCAGGGCTGAAAGCGTCAGAGGGGAATAGCCTTCGACATCCTTCGGTCGTTGACCGGTCAGATCATCAGCCAAAGGCATGACGTAGTAGAAAAAGTCATCGGCCGGTTTGCCAACGTGCAGGACGTCGATCAGCGAGGACGAGCCCCTGGCTACGTCCTCGTACTTCTCGATGGCCGTGTATTCGCGATTGAACGGCTGGTCGCTGTCGAACTGGTCGCGGCGCACGACCTTCAAGGCCTTAAGTCCACCGGTTTGACTGCGTGCAACCCACACTTGGCCATAGGCGCCAGCACCCACTGCACGAAGACACTTGTACTCCGGGACAACGGGCGCTGAATCCTGCTTCTGGGGCATCACGACTCCGGTGTCTGTGGTTTATCCTTCGCCCGACCGGTGCCGGGAAGAACAGGATCATCAAGCTCCGCTGCGGCACGCCGACACTCCTCGGCATATACTTTTCCCACACGACTCTTGGCGTTGTAAACTTGGTGCTCCGTGGCGCCGTAAGTCTGCATGACTCTGGTTGTCGGCCATTCACGCAGAACGGCAGCGGAGAAGATCTGAAACTGCGGGCGCGAAACACGTTTGGCGGTCTGGTCCACGGCGACGGTTTGGACAGCCTTGCGCCACTCTTCTTCTTCTTTCCGCTTCGGGTCGGCGCGTTCGTCGGGTACACGCTCGACAATCGGTGTTTCCCGCGAATCATCGGGCAGTTGGTGGACTTCCTTCTTCTCTTTGCGCACTCTCTTGCGGATCTTGTCACGGGCCCGGTTGCGAACAGCCGTGGTTAACAGCGAACGGAATTTGCCGCGTCCCTTGTCGTATCTGAGCTTGCCCTGGGCTATCTCGGTGAATACGGCGAGGACGACCTCCTCGACCTCGTCAGCTCGGAGCCCCATCTCTCGGTCTCCGGCAATGGCCTTCGCGAACGGCGCATACTTGTCGTAGAACTCACCCCACTTCTTCTGGTTGCCAACGTCCTCGATAGCAGCCAGCAAAGATGTCCGTGTCGTTTCCATGGCACTCTCCCCGCCAACGTCCGTGGCCTATAGCACCCAATGTATACCCAAAACATAACGATTCGGGCGCTATATCTCAATTCTTTCCAGTTTTCTGACAGAAGTGGCTCCCGGTGCACGAACTGACCCAAAGCCCATGCCATGGCGAGTGCAATGAGCCCCACATGGCGGGTGCCGACGACAAGAGCCGATCACTGAAGGAGAACGAGATATGGAGAAGAGCGAGTACTGCTATGACTGGCTGGGAGGGCCCGTGTTCAGGCGCCTGGCGCCGGAATCAACAGATACTGCAGGCGTACTGGCAAAAGCGCACCGATCATATGTGGTCGAAGTGCTCGTGGATGACCCAGCGGGCGGCGGCAGAGAGATGCGTCGATACTTTGCACTGAACTTGTTGCAAGCGGTTGCGCGGGCGAACGAGCTGCAGGTGCGACTCCGTGAGATGGGTCTTGAACCGACCCTCACGGACATCCGGCGGACAACCGACCTAGAGGTCGACGACTTCTTCCGCGTCATCAATCACCTGGAGCTTCGAATGCCTGATCCGATTTCGAGTGACAGGAATCAGCAGCACCTTTCGAACGGGTGATGTGAGGGACGAGTGTAAACGCAAACAGGAGCAAGGAGGACGGAAATGAAGAAGCAGAGGAAGACAGGAACACCGAGGAAGAAGCACCACAGGTCGAAGAAGCACGCGAAGCCCGTATCCAGGCCGATGAACCAGAGGAGTGCCGCGACGCCGGGTGCAACTATCCCCACGGATGAAACGGCCGACTGGGGCGATGAGCCCGGCAACATGATCGCAGCGGTACTGCCAGGATGTGTTGTGCGAGGAGGAAAGGACGTTGAGATAGATGATGTTGTGAAACTCCGTGCGGAGCACCAGAAGGGGCGCCCAGTGATGCCGCCCCGCTTCTACGGTGCATGCTCGAATGACGACGATCATCTATGCGCTCCGGCACGCGTCATGGAAGACCTGTTACGAGAAGGGAGGCTTCCGCTCTTCCTGCATGGCTTCTTTCTCTTCCCCAGTGAGGACGGGCTGGGAAACGCACACGAAGTGTCCTCCGCACTGATGTGCGACTTGATACGAGTTGGTAAAGCTGCTGGCTGGGTTTGGGTCGAGGCTGATGTTTGGGGTGAGAAGCACGGGTTCATGGACCACAGCTGGCTGGAGTACTGCGGATGGGCTGTTGATGCTTCTTGCGGGCGTGTCTGGATGTATCCGGCACGTTGGTACCGCAAGGCGCACAAGGTCAGGAAGATCAAGACACGTGACGCAGCAGCAACGCTCAAGTGGATGCAGAAGACCACCGGCGGAAAGCCCATAGATGTGGAAGCGTTCACCGAGCCTACCATGGCGAAGGTCTTCGACTTCGGCACGTGGGAGATCACCGAAATCCCGACTTCTGAACTGGCTCCGGGCATGCAACTCGGGCGCGTCCCCGATTGCGACGGACCCGTGTGGGTGGACACCACGATGCTCGGACACGGGACAGTGTACCGTAGTGGGCCATTCGACGCGGACACGCGCAAGATCATCGCGTCAATCGCAGACCGACTCAGTGAGGTGCACCCCCAGTCGATGGAGGAGTGGGTGGATGGTTTTCGGGCGAGCATTGCACCGGCAAAAGATGTCTTTGTCCACGATTGCATCGCAGCCGCCTACGCACAGTTCACTACCGGCACGAATATGTCCTTGGCACAGAAGCGCGAAATCTACATGGCCATAGTCCATGCCACCAGTAGCACGCGGGAAGCCTTTCCCACCACCGTGCGTGTGAATGCAATCTCCATGCAAGAGGCCCTTGCCGCTGCGGACCTCTACCGGCGCACCTTCAATGAACGTGACGGTGTTGCGAAGTGCACGCAGTGGAACGCCGAGCGCGACAGGCGTATCGCAGAACTCCAGAGCGAGACGCCCGCTGCGTAATCCATGGCACGGATGCCGGCGCTATGCTCTTGGTGTGGCGTCGGTGCCCTGCGAGAGGAGAGCCCAAATGCACAAGAACACGGAATTCTCTGTCACGCCATTCCCAGTCTTCCATCACGAGTTCTCGCAACGAGTGGCACCCGTAGTCGCCGCGCTTCGGACGAGCGAGAGGCGATTGGAAGCCATGCGACACACAGCCGGTCTGAACCGCAGGCTGAAATGGCAGGATCGCCAGGGACGCCTGTTAAGCGAAAGCAACGCCGAACTGGCCGGCGCGGAGGCCGACCTGTCCATCGTGCTATGCCTGCGCGACTTTGTTGAGGCCGCCTCCAGCGGCCCACTGGAGGCGCAAGACATCCTCGCCGCTCTTCTGGCATGTAGCTCCCGGATGGATGCGGCTCTGCGCAAGCAGCCACTTTCCGATGCTGAGGTCAGTGCGTGGGTGCTGGGTGACATCAGAGGCGGACAGACGAGCGACCTGGTCGAACGTGTCCGTGAAATTGTGATGGAGGCGGCCAACAGAACCAAAGGGAGCCGCCAAACGCTGTCCCATCTCACCGCCGCACTTGAGTGGCTGGCTGAATGGGTCTTGACCGCTGACCAGCAGGTCCTCAAGTGGCTGTTCGCCAAGTCAACAGGTGTCATGGAGCCGCCAACGGACGGTGCCGATCCGCTTGATGCGATCACATCGGGCCAACAGATCGCCCTGCTTCGTAGCCGTGCTGAAGCTCTCCGCAAAGAGAGGCAGCGTCTCCGAGCAGGCCTCGATGATGTACGACGCCGCACAACTGGAATGACAGAGCACATCGCAGAGCCGATTGATCCGGTTCTTGATGGTGACATTGCGACACCGGGCTTACTGCTGCTTCTCTGCTGGGCGCTAAAGGTTGATGCCGCACTGGAACTGTGGCCGAACCCAGATATGCCGAACGAGCGGGAGAACATGTTGCTCGGGACTCATATAGATGTCCTCGAATGGGGCGCGACTGATCCCCACTTCTGGTTTGCGGGGCTCTGGAACGTGCTGCGTGACGCAGGGGCAACGCTAGGGTTCGGGTTGCGGCCTTGGGCTGTTGATCTTCTGCGAGAGTGTGTGGGCCACCCCGGACGATTGAGGCGGATGCCTGTCCCTGACCAGGGATTTCGAGCCCGAAGCATACTCGGGAAGCACATTGCCCCAATTCTCAGCGGTCATCATCCAAACAACGGCATCGCGGAAGAGATGGACTCCATCAAAGCGGGAGGATCTATCGATGTGCTGGCGATGTTCTGCCTCCACATCGCTTCCGCGATGCAAATGCGTGACGGACGACCAGTCTTCAGAAACGCTCGTCACCGCCAAGCCGCCGCCTGGCTATGGTCTACCGTGCTTGGCCCGTACCGGACTCGGGTAACCAGTTGGATATGCGAGGGAGCGGAATTGGCCGGCGAATTGGTCGTCGTTGAAGAACCTGACGACACGACCAATGTCCTGCCTGACGAACCAGGCATCGCCACCGATGGCGAGCACCTTGATGTCCTTCCTGAAACCACCACTTGGTTCTACGTGCCAAATCCGGGTTCTACCGTGCTGAAGATGGAACCCGTCGAAATCCCATCAGATGACGGCGGGAGTGTTTTGGGGCAGTTCCTGCGCCATAACAACGTACCCCTGGTCGTGAAGCCGGCAAGCATTGTCGGGGCGCTGGACTTCTACAGCTCGATGCCTGACTTGGTCCAGGCTCAGACCCCATACGACGACCTGGGCCCTCAACGATGGCACAAACTTAAGCGCGGCGCACAGCGCATTTACGTGCGTATTGAGGAGGATGGCCGACTCCTCTTCCATCCGTACCGCCGGAAGGACTGGAAGGCCGACTGGATCAACCACGCGGCATGAAGAAGGAAATCAGCGCCAGAAAGAGAAGGAATGAGCAGCAAAGTGACAGAAGAGCGCTCTTGGTGCCGAACAGCACATAGACGGCAAGAGGATCTCAAGACTGACAGCAGATCAAATACGAAAGGGAATCAGATGCAGAACTCAACAGAACAAGGGCTAAGGATCATGGGCGCACCGCATGTGCCTCTTACGTTTGCGGCACAAGTCGGTGTCGCCTCGGCCATGGAAGCAATGGATACCAGAGCAGCAGCCGGCAACGACATCTTCCCTGTGGACGTTCTTTTCTGGCTCTTGGGCTTCCCGGATACTGACGATCTCTATCACATCACCAAGGACGTAGCGGAGCGAGTCCTTCGGGAACACGGGACTGACGAACATCTGTCGAACTGCAACGATGTCGGCTTCCTCGATCTGATGGGCAGGCTCGAAGTCCGGATGCCTGATCGCTTCCCGGGCTGGTTGGAGAAGGCGCTGCATCGGGCCGACGCCGAGGCCACGCATACCGATGAGTTCGTCATGCGCATCGTCCGACTGCTGAGCCGGTGCTGGGTATACCGTACGGACCGCCCCGAGGAAGCAGAGCGTCTCCGGCAGCGTGAACTCGATTACGAACGCCGGCGACACGGCGGAGACAGCTTCGCGACATTCTGGCCGCGGATGAACATCGCGACCAGCTGTTTCGAGGTCGACGACCTCGACGAGGCGGCAGAGCACCTGCGAGCCGCAACCCGCGTGTGGGGCGACGACAACACGGTCCGCATCGCGGACATGGATGGGCTCTGGTCGACCCTGGATGGCTTCTTCAACTGCTATCATCGCGACTTGAACGATGCCGCTGAGGAGCTGTTCAAGAAGGCGGCCATAACGATGATACCAATGCTTGAAGCCAACGGGACAAAGGGGGCCGCCGAGATTCTGCTGAGCCTGGCCGACATTGCACCTAGCGAGCAGGATGAGGAGCAACTTCGCGCTGCAGGCAATCGCATCTTGGAGGCGACGAGGGAGGAGGCGACCAGTCGGCCGCTCGCAACCAGGTTCCCGGATTCCACAACGCAGGAGCGATAGGCAACCGCGGTGGGGGCCCTTCCATAATGAAGACTCTATTATGCTGGGGCCCCCATATCTGGTGGCGATTAGCCCGGGCATACAACATGCAGTAGAATCATGCATATTCCCACACAACCCAGTTTCGACGAGTTTGTCCCCCGGTTCATGCAACAGCTCTTCGCCCCCGAGGATATCGCTGTTCTGTGCGGACCGATACACCCGGACTACCAATCAGCGGAGCAGGTTGCGAAGTGCGCCGAGAAACCCGACTACGTACCGTGGTTCAATCAGCCATACCCACGCGACAAAGCCATCGACTTCGTGCTGGGGCCTCTCCGCGGCAGGGCGAACATCCACGTCCGGGCTTCTGCATACAACGGCGGCCCCGGGTATCAGGGGCGCAGCTTCGTGCACACAAGGGCGATCTTCGTGGATGTGGATTACGGGGAGACCGGACACCGGGTTGCAAGCCCGTTCACAACACTGGACGAGGCAGCAGCCTATCTGCTGACGCTGCCTCTCCGGCCATCGGTAGCCTGGCACACCGGCCACGGACTCCAAGCGTGCTATCTGCTGAATGAGCCCTACATCTTCCCCGCAGGTGGAAGCCGGGACAGTGGCAGCTGGACCCGCTACCAAAAGGCCATCAAGACACTGGGTCAGATGACGATGGCGGATGCGGTTTCGTCACCGGAACGCCCCTTCAGGATGCCGTTGACTGTGAACGAGAAGTGGTGGTTTGACCCGCCGCTTGATCCTGTGCAGGGGCAGATTCTGTGGTGTGACTGGGAGCGCAGGTACAGCTTCGAGGAGATCGAGGCAGCGTGCGCCGGATACGGGATCGAGGAGCATATAGCTCGGTACAAGGGCGATTACGAGATTGCTGAGGCCGAAAGCACCTGGGAAGACGCGGATGCAGAAGAGGAAACCGGTGACATCCCTTACGACGAGCTTCCGGATGAACTGCGTTCGAGGATCGAGGATACCGAGAGTGAGCGCAGTCGGCGTCTGCTGGGCGTCGTAGGCTGGATGGTTCGGATCGGGTGCAACGACCAGACCATTCACGCCCACCTGGAAGAGCACGGTGACGCATTCCGGGAGAAGTACGAGGAACGCCGGGGTGGATACCGGTCTGAGATCGACAGGTGTATCGCAAAGGCTCGTAACGACAGGTTCGTGTACGGGCCTCACAAGGCGCCGCCGCTCAAGATCAACAACCCACCTACTCCTGTGGCGCTCAGTGAGTGTGCGGAGCTGCCTGCGGCGCTGCGGGAGATGCTACGCCGATACGGCGAGATCACCGAAGCCGATATCGCGAACCAGATCTTGGATGCAGCCAGGTTCCTCGAACACCAATTCAGCGCTTCTGTGTCCGGGGTGTTGGAAACGCCGTGTGGCAGCGGCAAGTCCACGTGGGCCTTGTGCCATATCGCTGTGAGCGCCGGCACTGACGCCCGGTATGTGTACGTGACAGAGACAGTGGAAGAGCTGTACCGGGCTGCCGATGTGCTCGATCAGTTGGCCCACGCCGCTGTCGGGAGGATACACGGGTTCAACTCCGCCAAATGCCAGGAGCTGTGTGGGCACAAACGCAACTGGTGGCAATGCAGCCCGAACAGCAAGCGTTCCGTGTGTCAGCAGTGTGACGCCCGGGTACGTTGCGCTTTCTACAACCGTGCAGCCGAGGAACAGAAACCCATCCTGTGTATGACGCATGAGGGGCTGATCCGAGCAATTGAAGACGGCAGCGCGTTGCTGGACGGTGCAAACGTCATCGTCGACGAGAATCTGAACCGCTTCAATACCTACCAGGTCTCGCTGGCGGACCTTGAAAACCTGCAGCTACATGCAGCCGGCGAGTTGCACCTTGAAACGGTCTTTCCGCACAGTGTGTTTGCGCACTCCGTCGCGTTGAACAGCCAGGGCATTTCTCAAGATGTCGGGTCATTTGCGGGGCGGAACTACATCTTCCGGAACGAGGAACGTACAGCATCGCTGAGGCATGTCTACGACCAGCTCCGGTCCTGTCTGGGGACGGGCATCAAGGCCCCAAATCGGCTGAATACGCGTCCGGGAGAGCTGGCACGTGCCCGGGAGACACTGATGGATCTGATGGGCGTTCTGCGGCCTTCGTCTTCGAACGATGCCTGCTACGCATTCAGGGAGTCGCGGGGAGACAACGGCATCGTCTATACCCTCAAGCGCAGCCGTTTCGGATTCGATACACCCAAGCGGTGCCGGAAAGGCCGCCATCGCGAAAGTGCAGTCGCTCAAGCTGGCTGCGTAACTGAAGACCGAGCAGTGCCAAAGTTGGGGCCGCCTGGCGTACATGCTGGCGGCCCCTTTCCATTGATACCCAAGGAGAAGACCATGCAGCAGCTATTCGAAGTTGTCGTGGGCGTAGATTACGCGGCACGCGACACCGGCAGGCGCATCACGATGTGCGTGCGGGAATCAGATCCGCTGTCGGCCGCGCTCAAGGCCGAGCAGGAAGCAGACAAGACGCTCGATCATCCGGACGTCGAGTACACGCACGCCATGCACGTTGCGGCAGTGCCCCAACGGGTCGCTGTGGCAGCGCTGCCGTTGGCGGCATAACCAAAGCGTCACGTGACGCAATGAAACGAAGGAGAGCACAATGGCACTTGTAGCCAACGTCTCGTTCTCGAAGAAGATTCCTGTCGAGGGCGAGCAATTCAGTTCGCAGGGGTATTCGCTGACCTTGCAGACCGAGATCGCGGAGCAAGACCCCGCAGCCATTCAGGCCCGTCTTCACGAGACGTTTGAACTCGTGAAGCGCCAGGTCGAAACCGAATTGGCCAACGGAAATGGTCCCCGGGACCAGTCCGAATCCCAGCCTGCACACCAGGCGAGGAACGGCAACGGGTCACCGGGACGCGCAACATCGAAACAGATCGCCTTCCTGATTGACGTTTCCCGTCGCAACGGGATCGAGATCAGTCAGCTCAATGCCATGGCGCGGGAATACGGTGCCGACGGCATCTACGAGTTGTCGAAGCGCGATTGCTCGACATTGATCGACTCCGTCCAGGGCAAGCAGCGGCGGGCGGCGTAGGGATACTCAACGGGATGGAGGGCTCCCTCCATCCCCTCTCTTGAAAGGAGGACATCAGATGGCCTCGATCCAAGAACTTCGAAAGATGGGCCGTTAGCCTGGCGAACCGAGTAGTCGTTACCGACACCACAATCCGGTTCCGGTGTACCTGAAACCGGTACACGCGGACCCGTTTCCGGTTCATCCATCCGCTATCCGGGGTCTCAAACCTGGTGGATGGCCCATCCCCAGAGCCCCATGACTCCATTACCGGGCTCATCCCCTGTCCCCGTCTGTGTCGTTCCGCCCCTCGGTGGGTCTGCGGCACAGGCGGGGACATTCTTCTCACATCACCAATGTATTCATTCAGCTACGAAAGGAGGCCCTCGTGAGCCATTTCACGACGATACAGACGGAGATCCGGGACATCAGTGCGCTGCGTGCAGCGTGTGATGAGATCGGGCTGCAGGTACAGACCAACACCAATGCCCGTGGATACGGCAGTAAGCGAATCAAGGGCGACTTGGTGATCCGGCTGAACGGCCCGTACGACATTGCGGTCATTCAGCAACCGGATGGGAACTTCGGCCTGACCACCGACTGGTGGGGCGGACACGTAGAGCATGAGGTCGGAAAGGGCTACGGCAAGCTGCTCCAGCTCTACGGTGTCTACAAGGCCCAAGCCGAAGCACGCCGCAAGGGCTACACCACGCGGCGCCAGAAGCTCAAGGATGGCAGCATCAAGCTGACGATTGGAGGTGTGCGATGACCAAGACCATCGAAGTCATCGTGGCGCCGGACGGCAGCATCCAGATCGATGCCGTGGGCTTCCAGGGCACCGACTGCGAAAGGGCTACCGCGTTCCTTGAAGACGCCCTTGGCAGCGTCGCGGATCGCCAGCGCAAGCCCGAGTATCACAACCGGCGGACCGTGAACCGCAAGCAGAGCATCGGGCGATGAGTGCGAGCCTTGTGTTTACGCCGGACGGCACAGGTCATGGTCTCTACACGGAGGCCATCGACCTGGGTCGCATCGGTCCATTGTCGATAGTCCGGGCGACAACCATCGAGTTCGACAACGATGCCCAGTACTGGCGTGTTCGCGATCCCGATGGTTTCGCGATGTTCAACAGCCCATCCCGCCAGGCGTGCCTGGACTGGGAGCGCCGGCATCTCGAATCACAGGAGGACATGAAACATGAACTACAATCCGGCGCTGGTTCAGTTGCCGCTGGTCAGGGAGTCGACGGGTGAGCGCGTGCGCACACCGGAAGACGTGTGCCGGGTGTGTGCGGACATCGCCGGTCTGGCACAGGAATCGTTCCACGTGTTGAGCCTCAACGCGAAGAACTTCATGGTGAATCGCCATTTGATCAGCCTCGGGCTGGTGGACGCATCCTTGGTTCATCCACGTGAGGTGTTCCGGGCGGCTATTGGAGAGGACGGCGCATCGTCGGTCATTCTGGCACACAACCACCCGACCGGAGACCCCACACCGAGCGCCGAGGACTTGCGGATCACGCGTCAACTCGTCGAGGCCGGCCGGATCATCGATATCAAGGTGCTGGACCACGTCGTCATCGGCCGGCCCGTAAACGGCAGTCCGGCCTTCGTGTCAATGCGGGAGCAGGGCCTATGCAGTTTCTGAACCGAGGAGATCAACAATGGAAGCACCTGAGTGGTTACGAGAGGTAAGAGACGAATACGAGGGCAACGGTGCGTGGGCATCGGTGCTCAACATCCTAGACAATGAAGAGGAAGAGTTCGATGCCGATACGGACCTGGCCGTTGCCGCGCAAGTTTCACTGAACCTGGCAGAACTGGCTGACGAGGTAGAGGCCGCATACATTCGGACAGCACAGGCCTGTGCGGCCCACCTGTCACGATCAGTTGGCGTGCGGCTTGTCGAAGCGGCAGCGGCACAGGGCCGGGCAGAAGGCCCCGATTCGGAGATCGAGGTACTGCGTTTGCTGCTGGGGCTGGTGATTGAGACGATGTCGGTGAGTCAGTGGCAGGCGTTCGTCGAACAAGACTACGTTGAGCAGTTGCTGGCTCAATAGCCGAGGTCTGGATAGACCCACTGCCTAATCCGCAGTCCGTTACAGGTGATTGCTGTCCGGATGTAACGGTGTAACGCGACCCCATCAGAACACCAAACTAAGGAAACAAGATGCGAACACAGATCACGAACTACATCCGGTCCGGCCACGCCGGGCTTTACATCATCAGTCCGGAGGAAGCCCGAGTTGAGGCAGAGCTGAAGACCGTGGCCGACGAACTGGGCTACAGCCTGTTTGCCTGGTCGGCTACCGATGGACTGGTGGATACGTCTGACGGCAACGTCCGGCAGGCAAACGATCCGTTCGAGGCCATCACAGCCGTCGATGAATTGCCCGAGAGTGCCATCGTGTTGCTCCGGGATTTCCACATGTTCCTGGAGGATGGCAACCCGGTGCTCGTGCGCGCCATCAGGGATACGCTCGTCCGCTGTAAGGCGGCTGGCAAGTGCCTGGTGATGCTCGGCTGCCGCCAGGTGCTGCCTCCTGAGCTGGAACGCGACATGGTCGTCATCCACTTCGCGCTGCCTGACAAGGTGCAGTTGGGCGTTGTGCTCGACGGTATCTGCGTCAGCGCCGGCTTGGAAAACCCGGATGGCGACGACCGGGGCCGCATCCTGGATGCCGCCACCGGAATGACCTGTTCGGAAGCAGAGAACGCGTTCGCCCTCAGCGTCGTGGAGTGTCGCCGGATTGATCCGGTGGTTGTGGCCCGTGAGAAGGCGCAGACCGTGAAGAAGAACGGCCTGTTGGAGATCGTCGAGGTGCGAGAGACCCTGGACGACATCGGCGGCTTGGACACGCTCAAGAGCTGGCTCATTCAACGGCGTGAGGCCTTTGGAGAGCGGGCTCGGGAGTACCGTTTGCCGCCCCCGAAGGGCGTGCTGCTGCTGGGAGTGCCCGGTACCGGCAAGAGCCTGACGGCCAAGGCTGCGGCCAATGTGCTGCAGCGGCCGTTGATCAGGCTGGACATGGGTGCGCTCATGGGCAGCCTAGTGGGCGAGTCCGAAGCCAACCTGCGGGCCGCCATTCACGTTGCCGAAGCCATCGCGCCCTGCATCGTCTGGGTGGACGAACTCGACAAGGGGCTGGCGGGAAGCAAGAGCAGCGGGGCGACGGACGGCGGGACATCTGCCCGGGTGTTCGGTTCGCTAATCTCGTGGATGCAGGAGCGTTCGAGCCCGGTGTTTATCATCGCCACGGCGAATGACGTGACACAGCTCCCCCCGGAGCTGCTACGAAAGGGCCGTTGGGACGAGATCTTCTGGACAGACCTGCCTAACCGTGAGGAGCGGCAAGCCATCTGGAGGATCAAGATTAGCCAGGTGGGACGCGACGCAGCGCAGTACGACGTGGAAGCTCTGGTTGGTAGATCCGACGGGTATACAGGAGCCGAGATCGAGGGCGTAGTCGCTGATGGGCTGTACCGGGCGTTCGGCGAGAACCGGGAACCAACAACGGATGACATCCAGCAGGCACTGCGGGACACCGTCCCGCTGTCCAAGCTCTCGGATCAGGTCGACTCGCTGCGCAAGTGGGCCAAAGGCCGTGCCCGTCCGGCGACATCGCCGGAGCCGCCACCCAAGGGCCGCAAAATCGCGGCATAGGATGACAGAAAGCGGGTACAGCTTCCGAACAGAGGCTGTACCTGCTATATGCACAGAGAAAGGAACCCCGAAAGAGAATGCCTACGATGAATCTGCGGAGCAGAGCTCTTGATGCGATGGATGTGGTGGCATCCTGGTCGGGGATCCGGATTATCCATGATCCGCTCCGACATCCACTGGCACAGAACGCGACAACGCTGGACATCCCTGGATACCGGCAGGTGGACAGCTTCAGCTGCGGTCCAGTGGTTGGCCTGATGCTGGTCCACACTTGGCATCCACGAGTTTCGCCAAGCCACTTCTACGATCTGTGCGCCGCAACGCAGGAAGAGGGTACGCCAACGGCCCGACTCGTTTCCGCCCTGCGCGGGTGCGGTGTTGGTGTTTCCGTCCGTCACCGGATGGAGTGGCGCGACATAGTGAAGGCGATCGAGGACGGATTCCCCGTCGCCACTGCGGTGGCCAGGGCAGACTGCCTTCACTGGGTTCTCATCTACGGTGTGGGCCGGACACCGGACAGGATCTACCTGGCCGGAAACTCGATGCCAATAGTGGGCCGGACGGAGTTCGACCGGCATGCGTTCGAGAGCATGTGGGACCCATATGGGTTTGGCCTCGTATGCTGGGGCAAAGCGCTTCCGAGCTCAGTGCCACGCACAAAGCGGCCACGTAAGCCGCTGTGAAGGGAGTTGTGATGAAGAAGATACCGATAATCGAGTTGGATATGAGGCTGCCGCCCAAGGAGCGGTTTGCGCATGTCCCGAAACGACTACTGAAAGCCGGGGCAACGTTGGCGCGTCGATCCAACAAGGAGATCGGCGACAAGCGCCTACAGCGGATCGCCGAGATCATTCTCGACGGCGCTACCGCATTCCGAAATCCATATCGAGACGAGATCGCGGCATGGGCCAAGCTGATCGGTATACGCCGGAAGGAATCGTTGACCGCGAATTTCGCGTACGAGCTGAGCCAAGCTGCCTCTTGGGGGGCTGAGAAGTACGAGAAGGTCGCGCCCCGGTTGAAGGGGCTCGGAGATGAAGTCAGCCGGCTTTGGCGCAAGGTGGTCATGGAGCTCACGATTGTGCGCGGTAGTCATCTGGCGTGTACAGCCGGCGCCGCCTACTACCCAAAGCTGGGAAATGTGCTTGTTCGCTCGATGGATTGGGACCTGAAGGGCTTGGGCACGCATACGGTTCTGTGGCATCACACTGGGCATGACATTGATGAGTACTACAGCATGGGTTGGCCCGGCTACGTGGGTGTTCTGAGCGGTAACGCTCCGGGGCGTTTTGCAGCCACGATGAACCTGGCATTCCCTGTCTCAGCTCCGTTCATCACGGGGTGGCCGCCCAGCCATTTGCTGAGATACGTCTTCGATACCTGCGTTGGGTTCAACGATGCGCTGGAGACGCTCCACGGTACTCGGGTGTGCTTTCCCGCCTTCGTCATGCTTGTGGGCGTAGAGCCAGGTCAAGCAGCCGTGGTCGAATTGACTCCTGACGAGAACCGCATCCACGAGATGTCTGGCCGGAAGCCGATCGCAATCGCCAACGACTATCTCAGCGGCGATTGGCGGGAGCGCTGCGGCCTTGCCGCCAAGACCGTGAAGCCTCACGAGAAGGATGACAGCGAAGAGGTGCGGCGCAACCGCATGCTCACCGAACTCAATCGCCGGCGACCGAACACTATCGAGCGCGCTCTGGCATCGGTTCAGGTCGACTGGATCGATAACGAATGCACGATGCAGCAGATGGCGTTTGTTCCGGAAACGGGTGAGTGTCTGGTCATTGGCATGGAGGACCAAGAACCGGTGGCGGTCGGCCGCACCGGAACCGTGACCCAACTGTAACGAATCAAATCAGCGAGAATGCGCGAAGCCTGTTCCGGTCATTCCGGGATGGGCTTCTTTCTTTGGGAGACAAGGCCATGACAAAGACCATCTACGAACCGGGGTACATAAGCTTGGTCGACAAACTACGACGACGGCGGCTCGACCTGGGCCTCCGTCAGAGGGATATTGCCGCTTCCTTGGGCGTGAAACGGAACTGGATCAGTAAAGTCGAATTGCGGGAGATCCGCTTGGATGTGTGGCAGTTCGTGCGGATCTGCAAGGCCCTCAATCTCGATCCTGCGTCGACGTTGCTGGACTTCAACGAGGGGGTTCCATCGTGAGCCCACGGCAGACAAGAGTCACCCTCATGTGCTGGATTCCTGTGGGATCGTGCGATCCCAGAGAAGCGCTCACATGTGGGGCGCTTCTTCTTACCCATCAGAGCACAGAAATGGGGTCTGGTCTCTTGGTGCTGCGTTCGCCGGTTGATCTGGTCATTCCGTTGGACGGGCCGACGTCAGTCTTCAGAGAATTCCTGGATGACCTTGCTCATCTTCTCACTGATGTCTTCGTAACTGATCGGGCGGAAATCGTGGGCGTCAACTCCTACGTCCAGACTCTTTCTGAATGCGTTCAAGTTGCCGTGGCTGTGGCCATAGAGGTGCCATGCTCCGCGGAACGCACCTTGCCAGGTCCGCTGCGCATAGTGCGACAGGACAATCGACCGTCCCTCGACAGTGATGCGCAGCCCCGTCTGGTACTGAGGGTCAGGGTCGCCAACGAACCTGACTCTTTCATTGGCGACAAGGTCGTTGAGCATCCCTTTTCGGAAAGCCTGTCGCAGGGCCTTGTCATGGTTTCCCCAGAGGATCACGCGACGGCCATTCAGTTTTCGGAGGCAGTCAGCCGCATGCCCCGCGGTGCAGCGGTAAGCGAAATCGCCCAGGTCGTAAACGGTGTCATCGGCATCAACCAACTCATTGTGTCGCGCAATGATCTCCCGCTCCATCGTGTCGACATCAGCGAATGGTCTATCGCACAGGCCAATGATGTTTCGATGACCCATATGATAGTCTGAAGTGAACCAAACGCGGCTCATGACAGTACTCCGTGCTAGTCAGCGATTGCTCGCAGACGGTCTTGTAGGCGATGCCGGAGATCCTGCCTGGCACCGGTGGAGAGGAATGACCGGTTGATGAGACTGGATGCATCCGGGGCAGCAGATACGAAGCGCTGGAGGATCCGCTCGGCCCGATCGGGCCTGATACCGTACAGCTCTGCCAGCTTGAGGAAGTCTGGGCGTTTGTAGAAGGCGTTGTTCCGGAAGCTCTCGGTCTCGAAAGTGTCAAACATCTCCAGGGCCGTCCTGGCTTCCGTGGGGAAGTGAAGGGATGTGCAGAGCAGATCGTAGGCGGGCGTCAACACGTAGTCGCCAAACTCGCTTCTGAACAGCGAAAAGTTCTTCAGGTGCGCGTCTCCGTTCGAGAACACGTAGCTGAACACGATCCGCGTGAAGAGCTTCTCGATCTCAACCGGGTAAGCCTTGCAGAACTGCTTGAGGATCTGTCCAACCTCTTCGTATGAGCTGTCGTACTTGTAGTTTCGCCCCGCAGTCTCTTCGGATCGATTCGACAGCTGACAGAAATCCTCCTGTCCGATCTTCTGCCCGTCGCGTCTGTCGAACCGCTTCACGATGTACGCCAGTTCGCCGTCGGCGAAACGGATGACCGCATTCGGAGGAACGGCGATGCCGAGGAGCTGAGATGCAACCTGCATGATCACGTGCTCGTTCGCGGGCACGTCCTCCTTGAAGCGTGGGATGTCTGCGGTCGGCACGGGCTTGAGGATGTACTCACCATCGCTTTCCGTTGGCTCCAGCTTCCCGCGTATCAGCTTCAGCGAGATCTTGTCCTGGATGCCGGAAATGGACATGTGCTCCGCAGCCTGAATCCGAAACTCAACGACATCCGTGCGGTTGAACGTTAGTCGATGAGGGAACTTGCGGTTGCCACCGGCAAGCTGACGAGCAGCCGGAGGCGTGAATCCCTCGTTCTGCGAATCCCGGAGCGTTGACATGCACCTATGCATCGGTACCCTCCGTCGCCTCCACCACCGTCACGTCGCCAATGGTGTCGCTGCCGGCCGTCTTGAGCAGGCGACCGAAGTGGTCATCCTGATCCAGCTTCAAGGTGCGGCACTGGGTGTCCTTCAGGATGCCCTCAGCCAGGAGGCCGTAGAAGAAGGGGAACAGCACGGCAGAGTCATACGGTTCGACTCGCAAGGGTAGCGTGAGGCTAACCGGCACCACATCCGGCAGCGCCAGATAGGCCGTGTCGTAGACAAAGCGGTAGCCATCCGGCCGCTCCTCAACTCGGCCGGCAAGCTTTCCCTGGCAGTAGACCTTTCCGCCGCGATTCACGCACTACTCCTACTGCTGCACATCCACACGAAGCTCCAGCCCCAGCGCGCCAAGCACCTTGTTCAGGGACTTCACGGTTGGGTTGCCATTGCCCGCTTCGATGTTGCTCAGCGTATGCACCGCCACATCGGAGATCTCACTCAGCGTCCGCTGGTCAATGCCAAGGACTTCCCGACGCGCTCTGATGACCTCACCTATCTCATGTGTATTCATTTCAATGAATAATGAACTTTATGCATCGATTGTGCAAGCAAAGAACCGCCGAATATTCATCATAATGAATGTCTGACCCGCCGACCTCTATGCAATGGGATCTGAACTCCCATCGCTTCCGGAGAGCACACTGCCTGCGATGGTCAAGATGGCTGTCTTGACGTCCAGAGGCAGCTTGTGCCAGTTTGCGGCGAGCCAGGTCAGTTCGTGATCAGATGGGTCTGATTCGGGTACGTTCTCGGCGATCCGTCCCATATCCGTCCCACGGCGATCTGGGCTATTCTCACAACAAGTTGCCGGAGAGGTGTTTACGGATTTCGCGTCGAGCCCTCTCCGGGGTACCAGTCAAAAGCTCCCGCCGGCCAGCAAGAAGTCAGCAATTCACTCGAAAACAGACCGCCTTTCTGTCGCCTCGCTGTCGTTCCGTGTCGCCAATTGCCTAGACTGTGCGGTTCGCGGGCAGGAGACGAAGTAGCACGACGGCGCGGAGTCAATTCTCCCCCCGGTTGTGTACTCCCAGGATGTCTTCCCTGTTTCCGCATCAAGGCAGACAACCTGTCCCGCATCTACTCGCGCAACGAACAGACGCTTGCCTGAGAAAACGGGTTGCGTGAGTCTGCCGCCCGGTTCGGAGATCCACTTTTCAGCGACGTTCGGACCGACCCCAACCTGAGAGCTGCCGCTTCGTTTCGGATCATGGCGGTACATGGGCCAGTCCCCTGCCCCGGATGGTCCGGGAGCGGATTCCTGCCCATATGCCGGCCCCTTCACAATGCGGGGGGCTCCCTCCTTGGCCTCCGTTGAAACGGCGGGCGCGGCCGCAATGAACCCGCCCATCTTGACTCCGGCGTAGCAGAAGCAGGGATGCGGAGTGCTGTAGAGCGGGCCGTTGCATGGCAATACGCCGTAGCGGCAGGCGCCGCGGAACCAGTTGTGGCGCGAGTGTCTGTCCCCATTGAGGTTTCTTGGATAATCCGCCAGGGAAACTGTACCCCCGCCCTGTCATCCCCAGCGCAGCGGAGCGGAGTCGAGGGATCTCGAGACTTGCGATAACGTCCGGAGTGGTTGTCAATTCTCGAGATCCCTCGACTCCGCTCCGCTGCGCTCGGGATGACAGAGCGGGGGTTGGAGTTTCCGGCCAGTCTTCTGTAAAACACTCTCATACCTCGTTGGTCAATTCGGCCTCGATAACCTTGCCCACGAGCGCAACGTTGTAGCGCTCATACAGGTGGATCGGCTGAAGGGACGGATTGACCAGCGCCCCGGCCGGCAAGACAATTCCCGCAATTGTCAGAACAGAGATCAGGATTCTCTTCATGTCTCTCCCTCATGGACGTGTACTCATTCCGCGGCGTCTGCTGTCCCTTTTCCGGGAGGTCTAAAACGGACGTCCAATGTACCCGACTTCTCGGAGAATGTCCTACTTTTTTGCGCAGAATCGTTCACAGAGTAGTGCGTGTCTGCCGCCTTGCGTAGACGTTGTCCGGGACGCCCCTGGGGACGGCGGCTCGTCCCGCCGGAGCGGAGCGAAGGCGGATCCTCCGCCGTTACGCGCGGGGTTGAGCACGAACGGAGACAACGGTGAACGAAGTCCTTGCTTGTTCCGCGAAGTGCACTCACACTTGCTCGTAACGGCGGAGGACCGCCGTCTCCAGGGGAGGCGACGGAAACGCTCAAGAGTCACACTGGCGTACAGCATCATGGCAAGCCCGGCGGTGGCCCCGAGCAAGCGCACCAAATCGCAAATGCGGCCGGCGGGCCGTAGTGCAGACATGAGGAATTCGTTCGCGATACTGACCGTGGTGATGACCGTTCTGTTGGGGGGGCGGACAGTCGGCGCGCTCCCGGGCGCCGAGTCAACCGCGTACCCCGTACAGGAAACCCCGCGACAGCTGACGCCGTTGATGGAGCGTGAGCTGCGCGGCTGTTTCGACTTCTTCTGGAAGGAGTGGGTGTCGGATCCGGACAGCCCCACCTATGGCATGACGTGCGGGGACTATGTAGGTTTCGGCCGCTATTCACCGATTCCGATCGAGTCGCAGGGATTCTACTTTGTCGTCATCGTCAGCGGCGTCGAACGCGGCTGGATCACGAAGGAAGAGGGACGCGAGCGCATCCTGATCACGCTGCGCACCCTCGACAAGCTGAAGAACGTCAACGGATTTCACTACCACTTCATCGATCCGAACACCGGCCACCGGGCATGGAAGAATTCGCCCGGAGTCGAGCTGAGCAATGCCTCCACGGGAACGATGCTGATGGGGGCGCTCATTGCGGGCGAGTACTTCGGCGGCGAGGTCATGGCGCTGGCCGAAGAGCTGTACGGGCGAGCCAACTGGAAGTGGTTCACCAACCCGGAGACGAAGCATCCGTACCTGGCCTGTTTCCCGGAGGACAGACCGGCCAACCCGCCTGCAGGCATGAACGGGGAGGGTCTTTTCGGCGGATGGGCCGCCTATTCCGAGCACATCTTCCTCTACATTCTCGCGGCCGGGACGCCCAACCCGGCGTTCGCGACGGGGGCGGATTCCTACTACGGCATGATCACCCGCACGAAGGCCTACAAAGGCGAGTCGTTCGTCTTCTGCGGCACCGGCGCGGCCTTTACCTACCAGTGGACGCACTGCTTTATCGATTTCAGAAACATGGTGGACAAGCGGGGTGTCAACTGGTTCGAGAACTCGCGCCACGCAGCCATCGCGGCCAGGCAATACGCGATCGACAAGGCCGACGAGATCAAGGGGCTCGGTCCGAACTCGTGGGGACTCTCAGCATGCATCAGCCCCTCGACCGGCTACAGCGGTCGCTACGGCTCAGCGCCTTTCGCGGGCCGGTACAAACCGCTCAACGACGGAACCGTCGCACCGTACGCTTCGTCCGCGTTTGTCGTCTTCACGCCCGAAGAGTCCATCGCGGCCCTGGAGCACATGTACACGATTCCGGGGTTGGCGGGCAAATACGGGCTCTACGACGCCTACAGCTACATCACCGGGAACGACGGTGACAAGCCGTGGATCGGGAAGAGCTACCTGGGCATCGACAAGGGACTGGTGGCGCCGATGTTCGAGAACTACTCGTCGCAACTGATCTGGAAACTCGCGCATCGGAACAAGCACATCCGGAAGGGTCTGAAAGTGCTCGGATTCCGACACGTGCGGCCGAGGGATTGAGTCTCATCCACGTCTCCTCCGCATGACGGTGCTCCTGCGCCGTTGCCGGCGGCAGTCAAGCGGCAACGGTCGACAAAGGGGGGATTCAACTCCTGGCTGTCATCCCGAGCGGAGCGGAGTCGAAGGATCTCAGGAATTGGCAACGACGCCGGACGTGCTTGGCAGTTCTCGAGATCCCTCGACTCCGCTCCGCTTCGCTCGGGATGACGGGTCGGGTTTACACTGTCCCTACCGAATTGGTCCCTACCGAATTCCACGGTGCCATCGTTTCCGCGCTACGGGTGTTGGCACGGCCCCGATTGGGTGAGATCCCACGCCCTTGCGGCGTGGGATCTCACCTAACGACGTGAACGCAGTCGGGCGGCACCACCACGATGTTGTCGAAGCAGGCGTCGACCTGGAACGCGCGCACGCCGATGTTGCCGGAGAGGATCGGCGACTGCCGGTCGACGAAGTCCATTCTGAGTCCGCGCTCCGGGTCGGATGACGGGTGCATGCGGTTGAACCAGACTTTGATGCGGTTGCCTTTCGCCGCCACGCGGACCTGGTTCCAGACGCCGGGCACTACCTTGCAGTCCAGTTCGCCGAGGTCGTACTCGGCCAGGGACTGCCAGCGGTTGTTCATCTTGCCAAGGTGGAGTTTATTCGTATCGAAGCCTACGTAGTAGCCCTGCATCTCGTCATGGCCGGGGCCGGGGCTGTTGACGCGAAAGACGAGTCCCGCATTCCCGTCAGTCCCTTTCAGCATCACAACGGCTTCAAGCACGTAGTCTGCCCACGCCGGGTCGCCCGTGATCATCTTTGTGCCGGCGGGGAGTTCCAGCACGCCGCTGCCGCCCGCGGCGCCGCCGCCGAACGTCTTCCAGCCCGCCCGTTCGACGGCAGGCTTGTCCTGGAAATCCTCATAGAGGAGCGCGTTGTTCTTCCCCGTCGTGTACTTCAGGCAGGCCTCGGCTTCGGCGAGGGATACCGGCGTGGCGTCGGGCCACATCAGACCGCACCAGGGAACGGTAGGTTCCGGCGATCCGTGCTTCGTCCCCCAGTACCACCGGCAGTTGGAATTGCCGACGAGCAGCTCCCAGCAGAGGTAGACGCCGGGCGTGCTCTTTCCCGCCGCGCGCCGGGCCTCGAGCCAGTGGATGACTTCGCAGGGCTCGCCGTTGCTGGGGCGGGGTGCGTACCAACGCGCGCCGGCCTCGGTGAAGACCGTTCCCTTTTCCGGGTTTATGTCCGCCTGTCGGTCCCAACCGCCGGGAGCCCAACGGTAGTTGTGGGCATTGACGATGTCCGTGGCCTCGTTGTCGTCCCAACAGGCAATGACCGGCTGGACGGGCTCAACTTCCTTGGCCCACTGGTAGGCGGCGCGGCGGAGTTTCTCGCTGTAGCTGCCCTTCTTGATGCGGGGCTCGTTGAACACCTCCCACCACAGCACGCGTTCATCCTTGCGGAATGGGCGGATGATCTCCTGGATGTAGGGTTTGAACTTCTCGAGGTCATCCGAGTCGCGATCGCGGTCCTGCGGGCAGGCCGCCCAGCGTCCGTTGTGGTAGCCCTTGATCGGCTCGGTGGGTTTGTCGAGATAGATGTCCGCGTGCCGGTGGCAGTCGTCGAAGAAACAGAACCCCGGCCGGATGCCGCGCTTGCCACAGATCGTCAGGAACGTCTCCATGTTGCGCAGCAACACGTCCTTCTCTTCGTCGAAGTTGATGTTGTGAAGGTAGACGCGAAGGGTGTCGATGCCGTAGTACCGGTGCGCGGCCGCGAGCTCCTTCTCGATCACGTCTTCCCGGAAGTCGTGCCAGAACTGCACCTGGTTGACGGCGTAGGCGGCGGTATAGTTGGCCCCGACGAAGCCGTCGGTAGGCGGGGTCGGGTCGGGCCAATAGACCTCGTCGGAGCTGCCCGCGGGACGTTCCCGCAACCAGACCGCCATCGCGCCGCCGTCGCGGTTGTCCCACGCATAGTAAGGGATTGCCAGCAGACCGTCTTCGCCGGCTGCGTCCTTGATGACGGTCACGCCGCCCAGCAGGTCGGGGCGGTGTTCGGCTGTGAGCACGGCGTCGGCACGCAAAGAGAGCTGACCGGCACGTCCGCCATTGTCCAGGGACTCGGCGCAGTAAACGACCGGCCCCCTTTGGAGTGCGACTCTGCCGGCGTCTGCTTTCACTTCGGGATGGGCATGAACGCGGCGGACAGGCATCGGCAGGTCCAGTTCGATCGTGTCGCCGGCCTTCCATTCGCGTGAGATGCGGGCATAGCCTCTCTCGAGTTTGTCGAGTGATGCTGCTTTGCCGTTGACTTTCAGCGTCGGTTGCCTATGCGCCGGGGACGAGCGATAGAGCGCGCCCGGCGTCTCGTCCCGGCGACACCAGCCGGGGATGCGCAGGCAGATGTCTAACGCCTGCGGTTGCGGCGGGGTAACCGTCAGGACCACGCGACCGTCCCAGGGGTAGCGCGTCTCCTGCTTCAGAATCACCCGTTTGCCGTCGACTGAAAGCTCGCCTGTCCCGGCAGCGTACAGGTTCACGTAAACGGCGGTCTTCCCGAGCGCGTAGATGAACTGTCCGATGCGGGGATAGATGCGGATGACATTGCTGGGGCAGCAGGCGCAGCCGTACCACGGACGGCGGCGGTAGTCGCCTTTGGAGGCCAGCCGGTTCTGGTAGAAGAACTTGTCACCCGAGAGTGCCAGTCCGGAAAGAAACGCATTGTAGAGGACGCGCTCCATCACGTCCGCGTAATCGCCGTCGGGCTCGATCATGAACATGCGGCGGGCGAAGTGGATCAGTCCGATCTGGGCACAGGTCTCCGCGTAGGCGGTGGCGTTGGGCAGCTCGTAGTCCTTGCCGAAGGCCTCGCCCCGCCGCGTGGCGCCGATCCCCCCGGTCACGTACATCCGCCGGTGCGTGGTGTTCTGCCAGATGCGTTTGCAGGCGGCCATGAGCTTCTTGTCGCCGGTTTCGGCATAGAGGTCGAGCATGCCCATGCAGTTGTACATGGCGCGCACGGCGTGGCCGACGGCTTCGCTCTGTTCGCGCACGGGCAGGTGGTCCTGGGAATACGGTCCGTAAAGCTTGTGGCCGTCGGCGTTGCCGCGCTGGTCGATGAAGAACGCCGCCAGGTCGAGGTAGCGCTTCTCGCCCGTGACGCGGTAGAGTTTGATCAGCGCCAGTTCGATCTCCTGGTGTTCGGGGACCTGCATCTTCCCGCCGGGCCCGAACAGGGAGTCGATGTGATCCGCGGCCTTGATCGCGACGTCGAGGAAGTTGCGTTTGCCGGTCATCTGGTAATGCACGGCGCCGGCCTCGATCAGGTGGCCGATGCTGTAGAGCTCGTGACGGGCGGGGTCGTGGATCTGCCTGAATCGTTTCGAGGCGTCTCCCAGGATAAAGTAACAGAGGATGTAGCCGTCGTCCTGCTGGGCGGCCGCGATTTTTGCGATGACCTCGTCCGTCATCTTGTCGAGCTTCGGATCGGGATGGAGGGCCAGGGAATGGGCGGCGCCGTCAATGACCTTGTGTACATCCGAGTCGTTGAACCAGATTCCTTCGAACTTGCCCTGTTTCTTCGCGGCCTTGACGAAGTTTTCAATCCGGCCGGTCTCTTCGCAGGTTTTGAAGCAATAGGGCAGCGTGACTTCCCTGCAGGTCTTGATGCGCGGTGCCCAGAACGCGTCACTGAGACGAACGTCCCCCAGCGGGGGTTCACGCAGCTGCACGTGCTTTGGTTCCCTGGCGAGATCTACCTGTTCGGCGCCGATGACTCCGCCGAGGGGGATTGTCAGCATGGTTGCCGTTGCGATGGACCTCACGTTGCATTTCAGTTTCATGGGGTTGTCCTTTCGACGGGATAATCAGCCGGATGGGAAGTCGTGAACAAGCCTTTTCTCGTGATGGGTTCCCGCGGAGTTGCGAACCGTCCTGCCTACTACGAGCTCTCACACACTCTCTCCTACTCTCCACGGAAATTATCTTGTATCGAGATTGTTTGGGCTGTGGAGGTCGACAAAGCGGGTCGGTCCCGAGTACTGGAGAATACCACAACGTACCCACAGATTCCGCGGGGAGCCGAAAACCAATATCCCCTTGTTTGGCTTTGCTTCCGGCACTACGCTGTCCTCAACCAAGGAGTAAGCCATGCCCATGGAACCACGACTGTCATTTCACCTCGCCGAGCTTCTCATCGCCGTCGCGTCCGCGTCTCTGCTGATGGTAGCCCTGGTCCAACCGGCCGGAGCCGTGGAACCTGCCCGCGGCGCCAACCTTGCGGCCGTGGCAACACCGTCGACTTCCTACGTTTCCGGGGACACGACGCTCGACGCGCTCACGGACGGGTATGACCCGCGGAATTCTCAGGACAGGAGCAAGCGGTCGTACGGCAACTGGCCGAAGAAGGGTACTCAGTGCGTGCAATACGAGTGGAGTCAGCCGATCGGCACGGGCGCGATCGATGTGTATTGGTGGAACGACCGGCGAGGCGTTCGCAATCCCAAGGCGTGCCGTCTGCTGTACTGGAACGGTGACGAGTTCGTCCCCGTCAGGAATGCTTCAGGCCTGGGAGTTGAAGAGAGCAAGTTCAATACGACCACTTTCGACGAGATCGCTACGCCGAAGCTGAAGCTGGAGATCGATTCGAGCGAGAAGTACTCGACGGGGATCCTGGAGTGGCGCGTTTACGACTCGGGCAAGTCCCCTGCGTTTCCTCCCACCGTTGGAGCGGAAGGCGGCCGGGTTGTCATGGTCGGGGGCAAGACGTACCTCGCCGGTTCCGTGAAGACGCTGTCGGCGAAGGATACGAAGGAGGTCACCTGGAGCAAGGCGGAAGGGCCGGGGGAAGTCTCGTTCGCCGATCCCAAGGCAGCGGTCACAACGGCCACGTTCGCCAAGCCGGGCGACTACGTTTTGCGGCTGAAAGCGGGGAAGCCGCCGCTGACCGCTGAGGCTACCGTGAACGTAAAGGTCGAGTCGCGCCCGCCAAAAAGACCGTACCACCCGGTGGACACCGGCCCCTACAAGATAGACAGCCCCCTGTGGAATCACAGGGCCAGGGCCCTGATCGTGAACTGGATTCCCCACTGCATAGAGAAGATCGACGATCCGGAACTGAAACAGGGCGGCATCAACAACTTCGTCGATGCCGCCAATAAGCTGGCCGGCAAGCCGCACGGGAAGCACAGGGGATACGTTTTCTCCAATGCCTGGATCTACAACACGATTGAGTCCATCTGCGTCGCACTCATGGTCGATCCCGCCGGCGACAAGCAGATCGTCGCCGCCCAGAAGAAGATGAAGGCCACGCTCGAGGATTGGATTCCCAAGGTACTGGCGGCGCAGGAACCCGACGGATACATCCAGACATACTACACCTTGAACGACCACGAACACTGGACGCCGAAGCTACGCCACGCGCACGAAGGGTACGTTGCCGGCTATCTCCTCGAAGCGGCCGTATCCCATCACATGTTGACCAAGGGCGCCGACAAGAGACTGTACGACTGCGCCAAGCGACTCGCCGACTGCTGGGACAGGAATATCGGGCCGCCGCCCAAGAAGGAGTGGTACTGCGGGCACCAGGCCATGGAGATGGGCCTGGTGCGATTCGGTCGTTTCGTGACTGACGTGGAGGGTGGCGACAAGGGACGCAGGTACATTGAGCTCGCAAAATTCCTGCTGGATTGCCGCGAGAACGGTCATGAGTACGACCAGAGTCACGTTCCGGTTGTCCGTCAGTACGAGGCCGTCGGCCACGCGGTACGCGCCTCGTACTCCTACGCGGGCATGGCGGATGTCTGCATGGAGACGGGCGACATCGACTACCAGAG
>CAZKRK010000056.1:0-28357 GCA_964555035.1 uncultured Victivallales bacterium
GGAACCGCGAAGGGCCGGGCAACTTGGGTTGTGGGCCCCGGCCCGCCTTGTCCTATTATGGCCTCTCCCCGCGTTGTTCGTCTATGCCCAACAGACAAGCCGGATTCTACATATTGTCGGCCTCGCGGAGACAGGGGGAGAGCACCGTAGCGCCGGCATTCGGATTGGGTCGCCACTCCACGGGGGCTGAACGGGTCACAGTTTCAAATGGCACTGGCGTAAGCCTGTTTCCATCCTAATCTTAATCCCAACCCAGCGTAGCCGGACCCAAAGAAGAGCAACGCGGGCATTGCCCGCAACCCAGTTGAGGTGCAGGTGAAAAATGATGGGTGAAAAATGGGCATGTCTTCTCTCCCATTTTTCACCCCCCATTTTTCACCTGCACTCTTCTCTTCCATTTTTCACCTTTCGTCCTCAGCCCGGCATCGTTCTCTGATCGCGACGGATTTCTTGCTTTCCTTGGCAGCAACGCGGGATTATGCGGCCTAACCACCCATTCCGGGAGGGAAGCAGAGCAAGAACTCTTCTCCGTGACTCTGTGCCTCCAGCGAAGCGGGTGGTTGGGTTCCTGAAATGCTGCGCAAACATGATGAGATTTCAGAGAGGTACTAATCTTAATCATAATCCATTCTCCCGGAACGATTAAGAGCCCGACTGAGATTACGATTACGATTAGGTGTGCAGGGATCCCTTAAGCCATTCGGGTCATTCCCCCCCCTTATTCGACGCTTCCCCTTTGCCGGCGGAACCGGGAGGGTGTGGCGCCGGTCTGGCGTTTGAAGAAGTTGCCGAACTTGTTCTGTTCGTTGTAGCCGCATAGGCCGGCGATGTGAGCGATGGAGAGGTCGGTTGTCAGGAGATAGCGTTTTGCGTGATCCAGGCGGACGCGACGGATCTCTTCCCCAGGTGTATGGCCCAGGGCCTCGTGGAACCGGCTCGTCAGTGTCTGCTTCGAGACGGCGGTCATGCGGCAGATTTCGGCTACCGTGATGCCATCACAGGCATGCTCCGCGATGATCTGCCGTGCTCTCTGCACGTAGCCCACGGCAGCTTCTCCTCCACCGGTGGATTCCCGGCAGACAACCGCGGGCGGTGGCAAGACAACCCTTTTCGGTTGCGTCAGGTTGCCGGACAGAAGACCGTCGAGCACGCGCATGGCCTCATACCCGATCACCTTTCCCGGCTGCGGGATGCTCGACAACGGCGGCGTACAGCAACGCGCAATGCGTAAATCACCGAGGCCCAGGACAGCCACGTCCTCAGGGATCCGCAGGCCAAGCTCCCGGGACTGTTCGCAAACGTGGAACCCCATGTAGTCTTCTTCGCACCACACACCCGCGGGCAACGTAAGCTCGCCCAGGGATCGGCGCAGATGACGTCCGTTCTCCGAGCCGAGAGCGGGGTCCAACCCCCATTCGTATGGACCGTCAGCGGTTTGACTCGCCAATTCCACCAACTTGGCGGTAAGGGAGTGCCGCCGCGTCGCTTTCTTGATAAGAGACCATCGTCGCTCGAAACCGGGTTCGCCCTGCCTCTCGAATCCGACGTAAGCGAAATCGGCCAGGCGCCGCTCGGCGAGGTGATCGACGGCCATCTCGACCACAGCTTCGTGGCTGAACGCCACGAATGGGAAGTCATCCCGACAGGAGCTGTTGGTGTTCACGACCGTAACGTTCTGGGAAAGCAGTTCAACCGCCCATCTTTCGCGCGGGGACAACCAGGCGAAGGCGCCATCGAAGGCGTGAGAGGAGTCGGAGAAGGGGGAATCGCCCCCCAATGTGAACGGCACGTCGTAGATCCGGACGTGGCGATGTTCGTTCGCGAACTGGACAGCCCCTTCCAGAAGGCGGTTGCTGTACTCCTCTCCTCTCGGCAGGATCGCGGCAATACGTCTTCTTTCGTGAGACATCCAAGCCTTCTCCTTTGTAGGCCGGCATTCCTCTCCAACAACACCCCTATTATGCCGGAATTTGCGGGAGAATACAAGTACTGGGTTGGACTTAATGTAGAAAAGCGGCGTACCACAGGGCATAGACGAGAACCTGTGCATGCGGGACAATTGCCGACGATTGATGAAAGAACAGTCTCTGGAAGTGGCATTCACAAAGGATAGGGCGATGATGGCGACGATCAAGACAGTGGCTGGGTCGTGTCTTACGCACTTGTTCGCGAAGCCAAATGG
Source organism: uncultured Victivallales bacterium (assembly GCA_964555035.1). Classification (GTDB taxonomy): domain Bacteria; phylum Verrucomicrobiota; class Kiritimatiellia; order UBA8416; family CAYOBW01; genus CAZKRK01. Next base: position 2,183 of record CAZKRK010000056.1, read on the forward strand.
AGAAGTCAGAATGAATTGCGTTCACACACTCGGGCGTAAACTCGGAATGAAGGCCGTCTTGGGTATCATGGTGGCGAGTATGGCGTGGACGATGACAGCGCCCACCGCAGTCGCCACGACGAATGTCGCGCCTGCCCTTGTGAGGCGCGTCTGGAGCGGTGGCGGTGATAACGTTAACTTCTCTACCCACTCGGCCGGTCAGAGAACCATGGTCGAAACGACCACCGCAGCCTTTACGAACGCCTTGGCAGACGAGCTGGGTGCGTTGGGGGCTGGACAGATGTACCAAATCAACACCGCAACACTGACTGTTGGCTCTGTCGCTGACGACTACACCTCGACCGGCGACAAGCAGACGCACCTGATTACGGCGACCTGGGGTGCTTCGACGCCATACCCCGGCCCGGCATACCAGTCAGGCATCGCCGCCGACACGGGTGCCGTTGTCGGTTCGACGACAGTGTGGAGTGGGCTGGCCTCAACAGTGCAGGATTGGTTGGACGGCACTGTGGTGAACTACGGCCTCATGTTCGACGACGCTGGTGGTGCTGGACCCCCAGCATACACTGCTGTCGCAAACGTCCTGTGGACGCTGGACGCGGAGATTGTCGCCATCCCGGCCGGCCCACCACTGGAACTGACGGGTGTCGGCGTTTCGAACACGACGATCACCGCGACCGATGCGACGGTCTATGCCGATCTGGCTTCGCCGGATACGACGGTCAGCTCGTCTCAGGTGTGGGTGGTGTGGAGCGATGCCGGCGACCAGGGCGAGACGCTGTCGGCCTGGCCCAACACCAACGTCCTGACGACCTACTGGACGACTGGCATGACGGCCACCGCCACTTTCGGCGACGCTTTGACTACGGATACGACCTACACCTTCCGCTTGTTCGCAACGAATTCCGGTCCGGCAAGCACAAGCGCCTGGTCGGCTGCCGAGACCGTTTATCCTACGGAACCTGCGCCGGTTACGAGCGGGCTGGCGTGTTGGCTGGCTGCGGACAAACTCGGGCTGAGTAACGGCGATCCGGTCACCTCGTTTCTCGACAGATCGGGTAGTGGCAATCATGCCGACAACGCCCTCGGCGGAGGCGGGACGTTCACGACCAGCGAGATCAATGGCAAGCCGGTTGTTCGGTTCACTACCGCTCAAACTTTGACCACCAGCACATCGTGGACTATGCCCTACACGCTTATCCATGTGGCCAAGATGACCGGCGGAACATCCCGCCGGATCGTCTGCTCAGGAAACGCCAACCGACTGTACGGATATCACGACGGATTCCGTGACCGATGCTTTATGGGCGCCTGGCACGCGCAGCTCTCGACCGCCGCGGGGACGACTCCGCATATTTATGCCTTTACCGTTACCAATAGCGCAACGGGCACGTACATGTATGGGGATGGTAGCCTTGTCACCGGAAACGCTGCCGTGCGTCAGGACTTGGGTTCACTGCGGTTGAACGGCTGGAATCACGCGACGGCACACGAGCGCTCCGACTGCGACGTTGCCGAGGTGCTTGTCTACAACCGCATCCTCACCGCGAGCGAGCTCAACGAGGTCGGCTACTATCTGGAAGAGAAGTACGGCCTTCCGATAGCCTATACCCCGCCGTCGGGCGCTTTGTATCTGGACGATGTAGGCGTTTCGAACGCGTCGATCACCGTAAGCGATGCCACCGTGTATGCCGATATGGGCTCGCCGGATGCGTCGGTTAGCTCGTCGCAAGTGTGGGTGGTGTGGAGCGATACCGGCGATAAGGGCACCAATGCTCTGTCGGCCTGGCCCAACACCAACGAGCTGTCGACCTTCTGGACGACCGGCACGACGGCCACCGCCACCTTCGGCGGCGCCCTGAGCGCGGATACGGCATACACCTTCCGGCTGTTCGCGACGAATTCCGGTCCGGCAAGCACAAGCGCCTGGTCGGCTGCCGACACGTTTACGACCGATCTGCCACCGGATTCCCTGGAGCTGACGGCTGTCGGCGTGTCGAACGCGACGATCACCGCGACCGATGCTACGGTCTATGCCGATCTGGGCTCGCCGGATGGCACGGTCAACACGTCGCAAGTGTGGGTGGTGTGGAGCGATGCCGGGGATCGAGGAACCACTCTGTCGGCCTGGCCCAACACCAACGAGCTGTCGACCTACTGGACGACCGGCACGACGGCCACCGCCACCTTCGGCGACGCCCTGAGCGCGGATACGGAGTATACCTTCCGGTTGTTCGCGACGAATTCCGGTCCGGCAAGCGCAAGCGCCTGGTCGGCTGCCGAAGCCTTCAACACATTCGGCGACGAGACTTTGCCCGTAACCAGTGGGCTGCAGTGCCGGCTTGCCGCGGACCGGCTGGGGCTGGGCCATGGCGACCCGGTCAGCTCATTTACAGATAGCTCCGGCTCAGGCAATCACGCGGGTAACGCCATCGGCGGAGGCGGGACGTTCACGACCGACGAGATCAACGGCAAGCCGGTCGTTCGGTTCGATACGCTTAGATCATTGAATACTACCACCTCCTTTACCATGCCCTACACGCTTATCCATGTGGCCAAGATGCAGGAAGTCACGGGCTCGACCAAGCGACGGATCGTCAGCTCGGGAACCGCCGGATCCAACAGATGTTTTGGATATCAGAACCTGAATCGCGACAGATGTTTTATGCAAGGCTGGTATTTGATGGGCAACAACCCCGCGGGAACGGATCCGCATATCTATGCCTTTACCGTAGTAGATAACGCTACGGACACGGCCATGTATGGGGACGGCGCCCTTCTTACCCCCGACGACGCAAGCCAGCGCGCGGACTTGGGCAGGTTGCAGTTGAACGGCCAAGCAGGCGGACTAGTCGACTCATCCGATTGCGATGTCGGCGAGGTGCTCGTCTATAATCGCATCCTCTCCGAGAGCGAACTCAACCAGGTCGGTTGGTACCTGGACCAGAAGTACGGCCTGACGACCACCTATACCGAGCCGAGAGATCCCGGGCTGTTACTCTTAGTCAGATGATCGGATGGGGCATGGCACAAGATTTTGGAAGTGGCACAACCGGAGGATACGCGATGATGACGGCAATCAGAAACTCAAACGGGCGGGCGCGAACAGGCTTGTTCTCGAACTTCAACGGGGGATGCAGAATGAATCGGATTCATACATTCGGATGTAAGCTCGGAATCGGTTTGGTGGTCACGCTCCTCGCGCTCGGCGCCTTCGCGCCATCGGCGCAGGCAAACGCTATCTGGATTCAAAACGGCAACGACAGTGATTGGTTTCATCACCAAGCCGGTGCCTTAAACTGGACAAGCGGGACGCCTAACTCCGGCCAAAATACCTATCTTGGGCAGACGAGTTCCGCTCCCGACGCCTTTATCCCGATATTTGACACGAACTCAAGCTACTACGCGGGTCACGAAGCATATGCGACTGTCAACGCTCTTTTTATCCGAGGTGGACACACACTTACGGTAGCGGGAGGGACACTGGAGGCTGATGTTGGGTATAGGATAGGCGAATTATGGAATGCGCTGTCCACGCTTAACATCACCGGCGGAAGATTCTGGGCGTCGCTGCCAAACCACGCCGCCGGGTACGGTTATATCGGCGGGGCCGCCGGCAAGAACGGTCTTGTGCATGTCTCCGGTGGTATATTTGAGAGTGAGGCTGATGGTACCACTGCGAATCACAGCAGTATCGGCAACTTGGGCGGCACCGGGACGCTCAGGGTTTCCGGCTCCGGTGATGTTGATTATGCCACCATCGCCACTATTGGCGCCAACGGCTCGATCGACTGTCTAACGGGATGGACGGGTTCCATCACCATGACCGGCGCGAGTTCGAGCACCTATAGCACCTGGTTCGGTGCTGGAAAACTGACGGTAGATGGCTCAACTCCGGCGGGCGCCTTTGGCGATCACTTCGACGTCACTGGCGAGGTTCTAACACTTAAGGCAGCCGCACCAGCACCCATGGCCCTGACGGGTGTCGGCGTATCGAACGCGACAATTACCGCGACCGACGCCACGGTCTATGCCGATCTGGCTTCGCCGGATACGACGGTCAGCTCATCTCAGGTGTGGGTAGTGTGGAGCGATGACGGCGACCAAGGCGAGACGCTGTCGTCCTGGCCCGCGACCAACGAGCTGTCGACCTACTGGGCGACCGGCACGACGGCCACCGCCACTTTCGGCGGCGCCCTGAGCGCGGATACGACGTACACCTTCCGGCTGTTCGCGACGAATTCCGGTCCGGCAAGCGCGAGCGCCTGGTCGGCTGCCGAGAGCTTCTATGCGCAAGCCCCTGCCCCGGTTACCAACGGGCTGGTGTGTTGGCTGGCCGCGGACAAACTCGAGCTGGCTGATGGCGACCCGGTCCCTTCGTTCACGGACAGATCAGGGTCCGGCAACCACGCGAATAACGCCGTGGGCGGCGGTGGCACGTATGTCGCCAACGTGCTCAACGGCGAGCCGGTCGTTCGGTTCGATACCACGGAAGCATTGTATACCGACGCCTTTAATCCTCTGGACTTCACAATCCTCTACGTGGCCAAGATGCAGGAAGTCACTGGCACGGCCAAACAACGGATCCTTTCTACTTCCACTCACAACGAGCTGTATGGGTTCCACAACACCTTCCAGGACAGGATGTATCTCTACAACGGTCAAGCTACTCATTGGACTACCCCTGCCGCGGGCACGGATCCGCACCTCTACGTCGCGACGGTCAGCAGCGGCGCCAGCACGCTGTACGATGACGGAACCAGCCTCGGGACCGCAGCCAATGCGATCGCCGCCGCCACGCGGTCACTCCAGTTGAATGGCTGGAATGGGGGTACCACCGATGCATCCGACTGTGACGTTGCCGAGGTGCTCGTTTACAACCGCATCCTCACCGCGAGCGAGCTCAACGAGGTCGGCTACTATCTGGAAGAGAAGTACGGCCTTCCGATAGCCTATACCCCGCCGTCGGGCGCTTTGTATCTGGACGATGTAGGCGTTTCGAACGCGTCGATCACCGTAAGCGATGCCACCGTGTATGCCGATATGGGCTCGCCGGATGCGTCGGTTAGCTCGTCGCAAGTGTGGGTGGTGTGGAGCGATACCGGCGATAAGGGCACCAATGCTCTGTCGGCCTGGCCCAACACCAACGAGCTGTCGACCTTCTGGACGACCGGCACGACGGTCACCGCCACTTTCGGCGGCGCCCTGAGCGGGGATACGACATACACCTTCCGGATGTTCGCGACGAATTCCGGTCCGGCAAGCAGTTTCGCCTGGTCGGATGGCGACTCCTTCACCACTCAGGCGCCACTGGAACTGAACAACGTCGGCGTGTCGAATGCGACGATCACCGCCAGCGATGCCACAGTGTATGCCGATGTGGACTCGCCGCTCGGCTCGGTAAGCTCCTCGCAGGTCTGGGTGGTATGGAGCGATGCCGGCGACCAGGGCACCACCCTGTCATCCTGGCCCAACACCAACGAGCTGTCGACCTACTGGGCGACCGGCACGACGGCCACCGCCACTTTCGGCGACGCTCTGAGCGCGAACACGACCTACACCTTCCGGCTGTTCGCGACGAATTCCGGTCCGGCAAGCAAAAGCGCCTGGTCGGATGCGGCGAGCTTTTTTGCGCAGGATCCTGCCCCGGTTACCAACGGGCTGGTGTGCTGGCTGGCCGCGGACAAACTCGAGATGACTAACGGCGAGGCAGTCACCTCGTTTCTCGACAGATCGGGTAGTGGCAATCATGCCGACAACGCCCTCGGCGGAGGCGGGACGTTGACGACCAGCGAGATCAACGGCAAGCCGGTCGTGCGGTTCACTACCGCTGAAACTCTGTGGACCACCACATCGTGGACTATGCCCTACACGCTTATCCATGTGGCTAAGATGCAGGAAGTCACGGGTACCACCAAGCTACGGCTCATCTGCTCAGGAAGCGCCAACAGGCTGTACGGATATCACGGAGGATTCCGTGACCGATGCTTCATGGGGGGCTGGCACGCGCAGCTCTCGACCGCCGCGGGAACGTCTCCGCATATCTATGCCTTTACCGTCACCAATAGTGCAACGGGCACGTACATGTATGGGGATGGCAGCCTTGTCGCCGGAAACGCCGCTGTGCGTCAGGATCTGGGCACACTGCGGTTGAATGGCTGGGATCACGTGTCGGCACACGAGCGCTCCGACTGTGACGTTGCCGAGGTGCTCGTTTACAACCGCATTCTCACCTCGAACGAGCTCAATGAAGTCGGCTACTATCTGGAAGAGAAGTACGGCCTGTCGACAGCCTATGTCAATCCCGACCCCGAGATTGATGTCGTGACCCCTTCGCCTTTGAATATCACGCCGGCTGTTCTTGTCGGCGCCACCAACGACACGCACTTCGTGACGGTGACCAATCTGAGCGGCGGGGCCGCCCTGAATATCACCAACTTCTACTGGACTGGCGACACCAACGAGTTTTCGCTCAAGGACGGTGGCGGTAATCCCACGGGGCAGGTCGCTATCGGCTCGTCGACCAACATTTACATCGAGTTTGTGCCGACGAATATCGGCGCGCGCTCGGCCACGTTGTATATCCAGTCCGACGATCCGGGCACCCCTCTGACCAACATCACGATCAATGGTACGGGAGCGGCCCTCGCCCCCGACATTTCCCTGTCGACCACGAGTCTGGATTACGGCGTGGTTCTCACTGGAAGCGTTCAATCCCTGACGGTTACCGTCGACAACATTGGCACATCCGATCTGACCATCAGCAATATCACTTTCAGCGGCTCCAATACCTACGACTTCGCGAGCAATAGCGCGACTTCGCCGCCGAATATTACGGTCGCCTCCGGCGGATCGACGAATATCGTCCTGGAATACACGCCCGGCACAAGCGAAGCCACGCATACGGGGTCAATCACCATCCAGTCCGACGATCCGGACTCGCCCTCGACCAATGTGTCGGTTACAGGTACGGCCGTCGGCGCGTTCGACTTGATCGCCACGGCTAATGGCGCCACGCTCGCGATTGACACTGACGCCGGGACGATCAGTTACGATGCCGATGGCGCCGGTCCCGGCAGTGCCGATGTGCATAACGCAACGATCGCCAATAACCTCGCCACCTGGACATTTGGCGATATCAATATCGGGACTTCGGGCGACGTCACGATTACCACCCTCAGCGGGACCAACGCCATCAAGATCATCGCCAACGGGCAGGGCGTTGCCGGCACCGGCGACATCACGATCCAGCAGAATCTTGCGTTCAACGGCAAGGATGGAGGCGGACAGGACACGGTCGGCGGCGCACGCTCCTTCGGAAGCGGTGCGGGCGGGGACGATTACGCTGCCGGTGACTGGGATGCCGAAGGAGGCAAGGACGGCACCTATACCCGTGGCGACTACTCCTACGGTGGCGGCGGCATATCTGTTAATGCGGTAGACCATTCGGCCTCAGGCGGCGGATTTGGCGGAAACGGCGGCAGCGGAATGAATGAGGCGGCTTACATCGGTTTGGCTTACGGTCGTATGGACTTGGCAGAGCTCGGCACGGCGAGCGGACCGGTCGGCGGCAGCGGTGGCGGCGGTACGTTCATAAACAGTGGCGGATCCGGCGGCGGCGCAGTCCAGTTCTTTGCCATCGGCGATATTACGGTGGCGACGGGAGTCAGTATTACGGCTGATGGCGGTGAAGCCACCGATGCCGGGGCTAACAACAGGCAACCGGGCTCAGGATCCGGCGGCGCCATTCGTTTCGTGGCCGATTCGGACCTGAACGGCTCAGGAACCCTGAGTATGGATAGCTCGACCCTTAGCGCACAGGGGGGTACCCCTTCTCCCGTCGGCAGTCGAGGCGGTCCGGGTGGCGGCGGTCGCATCGTTATCCGTGGTGTCGCAGGCACCACGCCCGCGACCACCGACGTCGACGGCGGCACGGCGCAAGGAGCCGGGGCGTCCGATGGTGGAGTGGGCAGTGTCTTGATCGATACACTGGGCGGCGCCCTGTCGCTTTCCGGCGGCGGCACGGCCGCGAATGTCTACAGCAACTACACCAGTCTGGGCATCGCGAGCAACGCGACGCTGGAACTGGGCGGCGCGGGATCGGTGGCGACGGCAACCATCAGCAACAATGTCACGATTCTCGGCACGCTGGCCATAGACGTGAACGGCAGCGGGGCGGGATCGGCTGACAAGCTGACCGTCACCGGTGCGCTGGACATCACCGGCGCCACGCTCGACACGAGCGAAATCGTGACTGCGGACGATGACACCTACGTGATCGCCCAGTATGCGGCGGGCCAACTGACGGGTACCTTCACCTGGAGCGGCATGGGGTCCTACTACCTGATCTACACGAACGCCGGTAACACGCAGATTGTGCTGCAGAAGGGCATCCCCGATGTCTCGGTCGATCCGACCTCTCTATCCTTCGGGACGATCGGCGATGCAGAGACGAAGGACCTCAGCGTCACGGTTTCCAACTCGGCGGCGGCTACGGGCGGCTTGACTATTACGAATCTCACCTTCTTCGGGGGCGAGTCCAGCAAGTTCTCCATCGTGAGCCCCACGGTGCCCCCCTCGATCTCGGTCTCCCCCGGCCAGATAACCAATATCGTCGTGCGCTATACGCCTAGCCTGGGTGAGCACGGATCGGATTCGTCCACGTTGAGGATCTGGTCGAACGATCCGACGAACCCCACAAATGTGCCCGTTTCCGGCATCGCCGAGTCCCGCATCACGATCGATGAGTTCCAGGCGGAGACCTCGACGAATTACCAGGGCGCGTTCGAGACAGTTGCCAACAACGGCACCGTGTTCATTTACGGTCCGGATCTGCCTGTGACAAATGAGGCGGAAGAAGTCCAAAGCATCGGCGACCCGTACACGAACACCTGGACATTCGTTCTCACAAACGCGACGTTGGACACTTCGGGCAGCTCCAACGACACGATGACGTGGACGATGCAGATGCTGGCGGACGACGATTCGGCCGCCGGTACAACGTATCTGGCAACTTCCCAGCCCGGAGCCGGAGACCCGGCCCGCTGGACGGTCGAAAATCAGTCTGGGGGGTTCGGTCCACGAATCGAAGACCTCGACTCCGGCGTCGCGGAGCGGGTCACCTTCATCCCCGGCACGGTGACGTATGAACTGAACGACGGCGCGACTTCAGGGACGGGGTCCTTCCTGGGCTTCGAATCCTGCGACGTGCTGTACTTCGTGAAGGACGACGACTGGGGCTACCCCGCTCCCGTGACGGCCACCATTGGTGGTGAAACCGTTACGTGGAATGGTGAAGCGGCTCCGGATCCGGACTGGCTCGATACGAATGTGACGTTCAGCGCTACGCCCGGGGTGCTCCTCGTGGATTCGCGCCCGCATTCGAGTTACATGCTCTCGGACGTGGCGTTCTCGGTCAGCACAAATGCACCGTCAACGAACCTCGTCGTTACGGGGCTGGATCAGATGGTGGTTCTGGACACGAGCGCGAGACTCGGGGCCGTTATCGAGACGGCGGGCGGCACAGTCGATAGCTACGGCGTGGGTGTCTACACGAATGGCGGCTCGACGAACCTGACCACGATGGGCGGCCCGGTAACGGTTCCGCCGGCGCTGCCGTTTATGGATACGGTCTCCGGGCTGCAGGGCTTCACGCTCTATAACTTCCGCGGCTGGGCAAGCAACGCTTCGGATGGCCTGGTGTGGACGACGGACTCGGACAGCTTCACGACGGAGCCCGCGCCTCCTTCGAACCTCACGTTCTCGGCGGTCACACACGAGTCGATGACGATCGATTGGATGTCGTCCGGCGGGAGCAGCCTGGCCATCCTGCGGCAGGGCTATGCCGTATCGTCAGGACCGGTGGACGGCACGGCCTACACGGCGGGCGCCGCGTACACGGACGCGACAACCGGCGAAAGCCTGCTCGGCGGCGGGCAGGTGGTCTACAGCGGCGTCGGCAACAGCGTGTCGGTGTCCAACCTGGCTGACGGCGTGAAGTATTACGTGGAGGTGTATGGCTATGACGTTGCAACCACCAACTACTCGTCATCCGCGGCAGCCAGCAACCAGACCATGACGGGCGGCATTACATGGCGGACGGAAGAACACGTCACCAACGGTACGAGCATCGTGCTTAACAACGCGACCGGCACGCTGGTCGAGGCGGTGAACTTCACCAGTGCGGCCGAGGCCGGGACTCCGCGTGTCATCAATTTCGTCACCTTTGAGGGGCGGTCGACCGCGGCAGGCACGGACTGGAAAGCTCCGGGCTACGGCTCTCCTGCCGACTACTATCAGGACGGAGCCATCCCTGGCGACACCAGTGGCGACTTCGCGGAGGTCATGAACAGCGGCATGCTGATGGAACAGGGGCCCGGTAGCCCCACCCTCGCTCTGACCAATCTAACGGTCGGGCAGTCCTACTACGTCCAGATATTCCACTCTGACGATCGGAGCGGCGCAGCCAAGCTCAACTATGTCCAGCACCTCGGCGACGGAAATGTCATTGGCGTGGCGAACGATCCGGCGTATGCGATCGTGGGCACATTCACGGCCAGCGGCACGACGGCACGCGTTGCCATGAGGAGTAACGGACGATCCCCGATCATGGGATACCAGGTGCGCACCACCACCGCGCCAACGGTCGAGGTCACCAACCTCACCGTGACAGGTATAACGGATGCCAGTGCAACGCTCGGGGCGATGGTCATTGCCGGCGGGACGGACGTCACCAGCTACGGCACGGGCTACTACCTGGCGTCCGGCGGGGCGACGCAGACCCTCGCTATCGTGAGCAACCTGGCCGCTGGCGCGAGTAGGGTCTTCTCGCATGAGCATACGGGCCTGACGAAAGACGCGGTCTACAACTACCGGGGTTGGGCCAGCAATTCAACAGACGGCGTTGTCTGGTCGGCGGATGAAGGTACCTTCACGGCGGTCACGGTGGTTGACGGATCGCGTATTAGGCCGGCCGAGTTTAATACGATCGGGGATCTTACCGTGACCAACGGCACCATCGTCTTTGACACCGATGCGCGGACCGTGACGACAAACGGCACGCAGATGGGGACCTTGGGTGAGTTCGTGCAAAGCGCTAGCGGCGATGTGGAACTGACGCTGTTCAACTTTGACGATGTCAGTATCGGCACCGGTGTGAGCATTACCGTGACCGGTAACCTTGGTCTCGTAATCGGGTCGACGAATGACATCACGCTGGCGTCCGACATTGGTGTTTCCGGTTCGGACGCCGTGGGTGGCGCTATCGGTATTGGCGGGCCGGGCGCGGAGGGCGGCGTGATGAAGTCGAGCACCAACAGCGCACCGCCCAACGCTACGGCGGGTAATGGCGGCAACGGGGGGGAGGACGGCGTAGGCTACGGCGCGGGCGAGTATTTCAGCGGTAACAACTGTGGCGGCGGCGGAGCCGGTTACGGCGGCGATGGCGCGCCCGGCGCGGACTTTAATGGTTACTCGACCAACGGTTTTGCCTACGGCGATCTGATGCTTGCGGACCTGCTTGGCGGTTCTGGTGGTGGCGGTGGAATCTACTGGGGCGTTCCAGGCCATGCCAATAGCGGTGAAGGCGGCGGCGGGGGTGGAACGATCGAGTTGACCGCAGTCGGCACCATTACGCTTGGTGCTTCCCTGTTTGCCGACGGAGGTAACGGCAGGGCAGCCACGGACGGCGGCGGCGGCGCCTCCGGCGGCGCGATACTGCTCAGCGCCGCGACGATCGATTTGCAGCCCGCGTCGCTTGGGAGTGCCACGGGCGGCGACGGCGGCAATGGCGATACCTGGGATGGCGGATCGGGTGGCGGTGGACGCATCGCGCTCTATGCCAATACGCTGACCCTGTCGGGCTCGGTCGCAAGTCACCTCGACGTCCAGCGCGGGGCGCTTAACGACAATGGCGGCACTGCTGACGACGGCTCCATCTACATCGATGTCCAGGACGGCATGCTGTATCTCTCCGGCAACGGCACAGCAGCCAACACGGACACGAACTATGCCGCCGTGACCGTAACCAACGGCGCCACGTTGTCGCTGAACGATGCGGGCACGACCGGGACAGTGACCGCCACAAGTGCGGCGATCATCGGCACGCTGGCTGTTGACCTTGACGGCGCAGCCGTCTTGGGTGACCGGCTTAACGTTTCAGGCGCCCTGACGCTGACGGGCGCGACGCTGGACGTGACCGAATTGGTTGCGCTGCCTTATGGCACGTACATCACACTCATCACCCACACGGGTGCACGGACCGGCACGTTTGATACCATGACGCAGGGTGGAGTCGACAACGGACGCTATGACGTCAGGTATCTCGCGAACGAAGTTCAGGTTGGGCTCCTTGCGGCGCCGACGGTCTTTATCTTCAAGTAGTAGGAAATGTCAAAAAGCCGTATGAAAGAATGAAAACGGGGAATCGGTTGACGAGAACGGCGACGAGAACGGATGACGAGTAGAAAACGCCCCAATCGTCCACCGTTCTCGTCGCCGTTCTCGTCAACCGATTCGATTACGATTATGATTGTGATTAGGATTACGATTAGGAGGAAAATGACATGTCTATGAAACAGTGGATAACAGGTCTGCTTTCGCTAATGGTGTGCGTGGCGGTCTATGCGGCCCCGGTACGGGATGTGACGGACAGTGCGGGCGCTTCCGCCTTGAACAGCCCGTCAGCAGATCTTTCGTTTGAGATCATGGAAGATGAAGATGGCAACCGGGTTGGGGCGTACAAGTTTGTTCACGGAACGAAACGGAGGATGCGCGATGAATCGGGTTCATACATTTGGATTGAGAGTTGGTGTCGGTTTGGTTGTAGCGCTCGTCATGTTCGCGGTGCAGGCGCCTGCGGTGAACGTCACCATCACGGATGTCACAACTGCCCAAACAGCGACCCCCTCCACCGGAATTCTGGACATTTCTGGCGATCCAGTACCCACTGCCTGGAGCGCCGGCAAGCCTGATTTCATCATCTGGACGTTCACGCTCACCGGCGCCGATCTCGACGGGGAGGCTGACGCTGCTGACCAAATGCAGTGGACGATCATCACGACCGCGTCGACAACCACGGGCACCGGGCTTTGCTGCCCCGCCCTGGTTGGTCCGTTTGTTGGCGTCGCCAGCGAGGGTGCCCTGATTAACGCGCGCATGCAGGCGAATGCAACCGACTGGGAAACCGCGACTCTCGCGGCGGGAGCGGTCACTTACGGACTCGACGGTGATCCGATCACGACTCTCACCGGGTCTTTTGTCAAGTTTACCGGGTTGCATATCGACAACTTGGCGGCCGGCGCCCTAAACGTTAACGGGACATCTTACAGCGTCGACGCCGACCTGATCGGCCAAGACTACGGCGGTACGCTCACGCTTGCGTGCGTCCCCACGAGCGGGAACTGGCGCTTCCGTAACTACGACTTCGAGGTCAGCACGGACGCGCCTCCGTCGGGCATCACACTGGACACGCTGACCGCCGCCGACATTGGCGCGACCAATGCCACGCTGGGCGCCACGATTCAGTCGGGGGAGAACGTCACGAGCTACGGGACGGGCTGGTATATGCCGGGCGGCTCCACGAACTCGCTGGCGATCGTGGACTCACCGACCATCCCGCCTGTAAAGATTTTCTCGCATGAGCAAACGGGAATGACTCCCGGAACGTTATGCAATTTCGGAGGCTGGGCCAGCAACGTGGCTGAGGGTGTAGTTTGGTCTACGAATGAAAGTAGCTTTCTTACCGAGCCCGAGCAGGCCTCGGACGTTGTGATTACCCCCCTTACGGATACATCGATGACGGTCTCCTGGACAACGAATACCGGCAGTGCCGGCAGCCTGGTGCTCATGCGGCAGGGACCCTCGACGACGAGCGTTCCGGCGGACGATACTACCTATGGTGCTAATTCGGTCTTCGGCACAGCCGGCACCGAGCTTGGTTACGGCTACGTCGTCTATTCGGGAAGCGGCACAACCGTCGACGTCACCGGCCTCACCACGAACACCACTTACCACATGGCCGTCTTCGCATACGCCGAAGAAGGCGGCTTCAAGAACTATCAGCAGGACTCCCCGGCCGTGGCGGCGCAGTATGCCGACTACGTGAGGGTCTACGACTGGGACGGTCTGAATGCCGCCATGGCCGATAACGGGCCGCTGGTGAGCGGCGTGACAACGGGCGCTCTCGGCAGCTCTTCTATTGTCGGATACACGTTCACCCTTACCGGCGCGGACCTCGACGGCGGTGGTGAAACGAACGACAGCATGACGTGGACGTTCACGCTTATCGCGGAAACAACGGGGACGAACCCGGTTGTCTGTGACGCCGGCGGCAGCGTCGGCTATTTCGGAGTCCGGTCGAGTCTCCACACCGACACTCTGATCAACGACGGGGAGACCTTGAAGGTAGTTCCCGGACCGGTGGTCTGCACGCTCAACGGTGGCACCGTGCAGCACGGGTCCTTCCTGGGATTCGACGCGGCGGTCTTTCACGTTGCGAATAACGCAGGTGGTCATCCCTGGACATTTGATGGTGGGTTAACCTCCTCAACCGCAGGTGGCATGCAGGTCGTGGATTTACTTGGCGTGCCCGTTCTTGAGTGTGAATGGGTGACGGGTACCGGCGCCAACTATCAGAGAATGCGCATTATGGATTTGATTTTCCGAGTCAGCACGAAGGGCGGCATCACGCCGGATTCTGGCGGGATGTTCCTGCTGGTACGGTAGTGCTTGTGAACCGTTACGGAGCAAGAGTTGATGACAGACCGAAACCATGCAGCAGTAGTGTGGGACTTGGACTCGTGTGAGAACGTGTGCGAGGTCAATGCGCTGGACGGCGGGTCTCTGGCGGTCGTGGGTCTTGCGATCAAGGGAGACAAGAGGAGAGGATACACCGTCACCGGTAAGGTCATGTCCCGTAAGAACGTCGACATCGGGGCGATCAACGGGATCGCGGTTTCGGTCCACTGCAACGCGCCACGGGATGGCCGGGCGTCGCTGGTCGGTAGGGTCGAGTTCGGGCCACCCTTTGAGATGCCGCTCACCTTTGCCCTGCCTTGTGGCCCGTCGAGCAACAAGCCCCGAATAATGGATTACTCGGTCTTCATCGGTGCGCAACTTGCGGCTGCAGACGTATGGGTGGCGGTATAGAGATCTTGTTCGAAAAAGGTTCGATCACGGGAATCCGCGCGAGCGCAGCAGCGCTCGCGCTATCCGTCCTATCGGTCCTATCCGTCCCCCCCGCCTCCGCCCAGGTGCTCATCTCCGAGTTCATGGCCGTCAACGACACGACGCTGACTAACGATCAAGACACGACGTCCGACTGGATTGAACTCTACAATGCCGGAACCAACGCCATGGACCTGGCCGGCTGGCATCTGACCGACAATGCCGGGAACCTTGACAAATGGACCTTCCCGTCGACAAACCTGCCGTCCGGTGGTTACCTGATGGTCTATGCCTCGAATCTGGATCTCATAAACCCGCCTGCCCCTCTGCATACGGATTTCGTGCTGAGCGGAAACGGGGAATACCTTGCGCTGGTTGAGCCGGACGGGACCACAATCGCGCATGAGTATGCGCCGATGTACCCGCGGCAGTCGGGAGATGTGTCGTACGGGTTGCTGCCCGGTACGGTCACAACCAACTCCGCGGCCGTTTACATGACGACGCCCACGCCGGGGGCGCTCAACGTCGTGTCAGGGCCGCACCTGAGTGACCTCACCAAGAACACGCCCCAGCCCGCGGCATCCTCAAACCTGGTGATCTCCGTGACGGCCACCAACAACGGCAATGCCATCAGCAACGTCGTGCTGCATTACCGGGTCGACTTTGGCGCCGAGACATCGCCGGCGATGGTCGACGACGGATCCGGTGACGACGCCATAGCGGGCGACGGCATTTATACGGCAACGATCGATGCCTCGAACTACGGCGCGGGCGACATGGTGCGCTGGCGCGTCACGGCGGTTGACGTCGCCTCGCTGACATCGAGCCTGCCCGCCTTCGTGGACCCGCTGGATTCTCCCGAGTATCACGGGACGGTGGTCGTCGATCCGTCGATCACCACGCCGCTGGACGTGCTTTATTGGTTCGTCGAGGACCCGCAAGCGGCCCGGTGGGATGCGGGGACGCGGGCGTCTCTCTACTTCCGTGGCGAGTTCTACGACAACATCTACGTGCGGCGGCGCGGCTTCACGACGGCTAACTGGCCCAAGCGCAAGTTCAAGATGGACTTCAACGCGGGCGATCACTTTCGCGCCTGGCAGGGCAGCGGACGGGTGGAGGAGATCAACCTGCAATCGCACCAGTATGAAGTCGGTGGGAGCATGGGCGGAACGAGAACATCCTACCTGCGTGAAACCGCGGCATTTCAGTTCATGCGCGATGCGGGCGTAACGGCCTCCCGGGCGTTCCACGTGCATCTGCGCCAGAATGGAGCCTTCTATGGATTGTATTCGATTATCGAGCAGGTCGACGAGCGGTTTCTTGAGGAACGCAGCTTCAATCCGGACGGGGTCCTGTATAAATCGGCAGGTAGCGATCACGAGGGAAACCTGCGGCCCAACCCCTCGATCGGCGGTTATGCAAAACTCAATCCTCCCGACGACGATTTCAGTGACCTCGCCGCGCTTTGTGCCGGCATCAATGCAAGCAATCCTA
The DNA here is from genome assembly GCA_964555035.1 of uncultured Victivallales bacterium. GTDB lineage: Bacteria > Verrucomicrobiota > Kiritimatiellia > UBA8416 > CAYOBW01 > CAZKRK01. The sequence goes on from CAZKRK010000056.1 coordinate 18,842, forward strand.
CCCGGGAAACGTACCTGTTCGACCATGTCGACCTGCCCGGACTTATCACCGAGATGGCCGCGCACGTGACGATGCTGCAGCATGACCGGTTGCCGAAGAACTACTACATGTACCGTGATGCGCATACCTTTGAATGGACGCGTTTCCCCTGGGATATCGAGCAGGCTTTCGAGGTCAATGCCGCTCCCGGCACGTGGAACTTCCTCACTGGGGAGAACCACAACAGTCCGCTCTACGGAGATAGCGAACATCCCCAGAGCATAGGCACGGTTAACTACAATCATCTCTACGACGCGATTCTGGATGTGCCGCGGACCCGCGCCATGTATGTGCGCCGCCTGCGCACGCTGATGGACATGTACCTCGAACAGACCGCGGGCGGCTACTTCGAAACGCTGGTGACTAACATGGCCGCGCGGATCGAGGCTGATGCCGATGCCGACAATCTTATCTGGGGCGCAGGCGATATCGATGACGGCGTCAGCGAGATCCTGGACACGAGTCTCCCCACGCGCCGCACCCAGTTATTCACGACCTACGGCCCCGGCGGGAGCACGCCGCTGATACCGGCGGCCCAGGCGGGGACGCCCGCGATCGGCATCGCCGGGCTGGAGTACCAGCCGGCCTCCGGCAATCAGGACGAAGAGTATATCATCCTGACCAACGCCAACGCGGTGGCAGTTGATATATCGGGCTGGCGTCTCAATAAAGGTGTGTCGTTCGTTTTCCGGCCCGGCACGGTGATCTCCGCGGGGGCGGCGCTTTATGTGTCGCCCGACGTGGCCGTCTTCCGCGGCCGCGCCACCGCGCCGACCGGCGGGCAGTCCCTCTTCGTGCAGGGCCCCTACGGCGGACACCTCTCGAGCTTCGGAGAGACGGTGCAACTGTTGGCCGCGGATTGGACCGTGGTCGCGGAAACGAACTACCCGGGCAATCCCACGGATCAGCAGCGCTGTCTGCGCGTGAGCGAACTGCACTACAATCCGGCCGCTCCGAACCCGGCGCTGGGCGAGCTGAGCGTGGACAGCGACGAGTTCGAGTTCATCGAACTGCTCAATACCGACAGCAACACGCTGGACCTTACGGACGTGAGGATCACCAATGCGGTTTCATTCACTTTCGGCGTCACGAACCTGGCGGCGGGCGACAGGATCCTCGTTGTGAAGAACCTGGCCGCCTTCGAGTCGCGCTACGGGACGGGGCTGAACGTGGCGGGCGTGTATGCCGGTTCGCTGAACAACGGTGGCGAGACCGTCAAGATCGAGGACGGCGATAACGCCACGATCGCCGAGTTCACCTACAACGACGCCCGCGGCTGGCCCCTGGCGGCTGGCGGGGCCGGCCATTCGCTCGTGCCGCTGGCCTGGACCGACCAGCCGCACGGCGCGCTGAGCTACGGCGGCAACTGGCGGTGTAGCGCGCATATCGGCGGCTCGCCCGGCGCCGCCGACCCCGTGCTTGCCAAGACGGTGGTGATCAACGAATTCGCGGCACATACCGACTACAGCGCCGGGCAGCCCTGGCAGGACTCCAATGACAAGATCGAGCTGTACAACGCCGCCTCGACCACCGTGACCTTCAACTCGGAATGGTACCTCAGCGACAACGCGCGCGAGCTGACCAAGTGGCGGATCTCGTCCGCGTCCATCGCCTCGGGCGCCTGGGTCTACTACACCGAAGTGGACGATTTCCACACGGCGACCAACGTCGGGTTCGGTTTGAACAAGTCCGGCGAGCAGATTTTCCTTTCCCACCTTCCGGCCGCGGTCACGAACTCGCGCGTTGTGGACTGCGTGCGCTTCAAGGGGCAGGAGAACGGTGTGACCCTCGGCTACCTGGCCGATGGGGACACCGCCTGGTTTGCGCTGTCGCCGACCTTCGGCGGGGCCAATTCGATCGCGGGCGATCACCTGGTGATTGACGAGATCATGTATCACCCGCATCCCGACGTGAAGGATAACGAGTATATCGAGATCTACAACCCGACCGCCTCGTCGGTCACGCTGCAGGAATCGGAAGTCCTGGCGTGGGGGCCGCCGCACTGGAGCGAGACCTGGCGCATCGATGGGGGGGTATCGTTCTCCTTCCCATCCAACACGGTTATCGCCGCCGGCGACCGGATCGTCCTGGTGAGCTTCGATCCCACCAACACCGTAACGCGCGACGCTTTCCTCGCGGCCTACGGTCTGACCAATGGGCAGGTGCGCCTGCTGGGGCCGTTCGAGGGTGACTTGTCCAACGAGGGAGAACGTTTGGCCCTCGAAAAACCGCAGGCGCCCGATGCGCAAACCGAGCCGCAAAGCTGGGTCATCATCGACGAGGTGATCACCTTCGATCGCGCGCCCTGGAACGCCGCGGCGGATAGCGGAGGCGTGGCGTTGCAGCGAAAGGACCCTCCCGGCGATGGAAACGATCCCGCATCCTGGGGTCTCCATCCAACGGGCACGCCGGGGACGCTCCCAGGCTTGGTCCTCCCGCTGTCACTGGATAGTGTCGGCGTTTCCAGCGCGACGATCACCGCGAGCAATGCCACGGTGTTTGCTACGCTGCGCTCCCCGAACGGAATGATCGGTTCGGCTGATGTCTGGGTGGCATGGGCCGATGCCGGCGATCAGGGAACGAATGCGCTGTCGGACTGGGGGGCATTCAGCGCCTGCCGGGGTGTCTTTCCGACCTATACTCAGGTCAACGTCTCGTTTGATGGCACACTGAGTGCGGAGACGGAGTATACCTTCCGGCTGTTCGCGACAAACAGCTCTTCGGGCGCGCACGCCTGGTCGGACGCCGGCGCCTTTACAACGGCCGACGGACGGACCGTCATTCCGATCACCGTAGACGACGCCAATACAACTGCCCCGGGTCTTGGCACAACCAAAGCCGGCCTTACGAACGACGTGTTCGCGTACGATCATGACGATGGGACTCCCGCTGTCCCCGCCCCGAACCAGCACTGGGCCGGCGAAATCCACCTGTATCGTACGGCTACCGCGGGGGGCACCGTGGACATGGATTTCGTCGACAACTACACCAATATCGTCCTGGACCTATGGGGACGAGACGATTACGGGCGCTTTGGGCTGTCGTTCCACCGGAACCTGACCATTACGTTTTACAGGGATCATGACGTGCAGACGCACCAGGTAACCGCTTGGAACGGCGTTAGTGCGAAGACCGATAGTCCTCCCTCATATGGGCGCTATACACCGCCGGCAGACGTTCAGGCGGATCGTGTCACGATCCGCCATAGCGGTGACTACCTGCTCCTGGCCGAAGTGCGCGCGGCAGGCGAGGTCTCGGTTGTGTTTGACGCCGACGGGGATGGCCTGCCGGATGCGTGGGAGAACCGCTACTTCGGGGGAACCAGCGCCACCTATGCGGGACATGGCGATGCCGATGGCATGTCGAATGGCGGGGAATATACGGCCGGCACGGATCCCACCAACACGACCAGCGTTTTCTCGATCGAAATCTTGCCGGGCGACGGAGCTCCGGTTGTGCGATTCACCGCCCTGGCGGCATCCGGCCCCGGTTACGAGGGTTTCGAACGGTACTACGAGCTGGAATACGCCTCAAACCTCGTGAGTGGATACTGGTTTGCTGTGGCTGGCCGCACCAACATCCTGGGGCAGGACCAAATCGTGACATACACGAATGCGCAGACGCGAACCACGTCATACCGCGCCCGCGCTGAGCTCAGAGACTGAATATGGAGGATAGGCTGCAATGGAAATGGAACGTCGCGAAATTGTGCGCAGGGCTATTGAGTTTGATTCACCGCCGCGGTTACCGTTCTTTATCGGGAGCATGTGGCATGAGAAACTGAACGTTTCAGCGGAGGGGTTCCCGAACGATGTGTGCGACTCGTGGGAAATGGACCGCCAGGAGGCCGGCTGGTATTTTGACAATGCGGCCGAAGACGATTGGGGTTGCGGCTGGGAGACGACGGAGGTCAAGAACATGGGGCAGGTGGTGTCGCATCCTGTCGAGGACTGGGACAAACTGGACAGCTACAAGCCGCCGAATCCGAGAAACCCGTTCTACTTCAAGCGTGTTGAGGAGGAGATCGAAGAGGCGGGTGATCGCTACGTGGTGATCACGAGCCATTTCAACCTGAATGAGCGGCTTGAAATGCTTCATGGATTCGCGCGAACGCTTGAAGACTACTACCTGGCGCCGGAGAAGATCCACCGCGTGCTGGACATGATCCTCGAATACAAGGTTGCGCACATCCGCGAAGCCGCCCGGCGCTTTGGGGATCGCGTGAACGGCATTTTCCTGACGGACGATTGGGGGACTCAGGAAAATACCTTTGTGTCGCCGGAGATTTTCAAGGAGTTTTTCCTTGAGCGCTACAAAACACTCTTTTCCGCCGTTCATGATTGCGGTTGGCATGCCATTCTGCACAGTTGCGGGAAAGTGAACCAGTTTGTGCCTTTCTTCATCGAAGCCGGTGCGGATGTTCTGAACCTTCAGCAGCCGCGGCTTTATGGGCTGGAGGAGTTCGGTAAGCAGTTTGCGGGCAAGACCTGTTTCCTGACCACCGTGGACATCCAGGCGACCCTGCCGAAAGGTCATGCCGATGCCGTGCGTGCTGAAGCCCGGGCCCTGGTTGAGAACTGGTCAACGCCCAAGGGCGGCTTCATAGTTTTCAACTATGGAGATTCCGAGGGGATCGGCACGACCGATGGAGTTACGGAAGTCATGTTCAGGGAATTCTACAATCTCAGGGATTACTGGAAGAAGGGAACTGTCAAGAGTTGTATGGCAAGCAATGAAAGGGGGAATCGGTTGACGAGAACGGCGACGAGAACGGATGACGAGTAGAGATCGTCCCATCGTCCACCGCTATCGTCGCCGTTATCGTCAACCGAAAGGACAGGAAGAAGAAACAGAGAAGAGTTATGAATAGACATGTATGGTTTGCCACAATTGTTGCTGCTTTAGGCGGGTTGTTATTCGGTTTTGACACCGCCGTTATCAATGGCACGACATCTCAACTCAGAGGTGTGTTTGAGCTCAGCGAGGCCAATTTGGGCCTGACTGTCGCCAGTGCGCTGATTGGAACCATATTCGGGGCATTCTTGATTGGAAGACCCGCGGACAGATACGGACGGAAGTCGGTTCTTATATGGATGGCTGTGTTCTATTTCGTTTCCGCCATGGGAAGTGCGTTGGCATGGGATTGGTACTCTTTTCTCGCGTTCAGGTTCATCGGTGGTATCGGTGTGGGTGGTGCTTCCGTGGTTTCGCCGATGTACATTGCCGAGATATCTCCGGCCAAGTACCGGGGGCGGCTTGTCGCGGTCTTTCAGTTCGACATCGTTTTTGGAATTCTCCTTGCGTTCTTCTCGAACTACCTTGTCAGCAGAGTGGACTTCGGCGTCAATGACTGGCGCTGGATGTTCGGCATGGAATGTCTGCCGGCTGCCGCATTCTTCATTCTCCTGTTTCTTAACAAGCGCAGTCCGCGCTGGCTGGTTTCAAAGAACCTGATCGGTGAAGCCCGCGATGTGCTTGATCTTATGGGCACCGACACCGGGAGTGTTGATGAAGAAATAGGAGAAATACGTAAAGCACTGGCAGAGGAGAGTGCGTTTAAGACGGAACCGCTGTTTCAGAAGAAGTACTTCCGCCCATTATGGTTTGCCGCGGCAATTGCCATCTTCGGGCAGTTGTCGGGCATCAATGTCGTGATGTATTACTCCGGCGACATTTTCCAGATGGCAGGCGTGGATACATCCAATGCGCTTCTACAGACCATGGCCCTCGGCGGCATTAATTTCATTGTGACTCTGCTGGCGATGGCCGTCATCGATTTCTTCGGGCGTCGTATACTCATGATCATTGGAAGCGTAGGATATGTGGTCAGTCTCTTTGCCATGGCCGCAGTATTCCATACCAAGGAAGGCGCACTGGGTTTTCTGTCCGGCGCATTTCTTGAAGGAGACGGATATTCAAAGACGGGGCAAATGACCCTGCTGGTTGGGATGCTGCTTTTTGTGGCATCACATGCATTCGGAATGGGAGCGGTGATCTGGGTGTATCTGAGTGAGATCTTCCCGAACAGAATCAGGGCCAGAGGTCAGGCGTTCGGTTCTTTCTGTCTCTGGGTGTTCTGCGCCCTGGTCTCATGGTTCTTTCCCGTTGCGATCAAGATGTTCTCGCCGGGCGCTCCATTCTTGTTCTTCGCTGTGTGTATGACCGGCCTGCTATTCTGGGCCATATTCATCATGATCGAGACAAAGAACGTGCCGCTTGAAGAAATTCATACCAAACTTGGAATAGAACAATGACGGTGCGGGGAGTCTATATAAGTTCTGAATATGCCATAGGAATCGATATAGGCGGTACGAACATCAAAGGCGGGCTGGTCTCAGATGAGGGCGAGATTATTGCCCGTACGTGTGTGCCTACTGAGGAGGAGAAGGGCGGGGCGCAGCTTCTTGCAAAGATCACAGCCATGGCGGGAGAACTGGCAGGCCAGGCTCCCGCAAAGCCCGTCGCGGTCGGGATAGGCACGCCTGGCTTTGTGGATTTGGATGCCGGACTGGTCACGGATTGTTCGGGAAAAATTCCCGGTTGGACGGGGACGCGTGTGGCTGAGGCCGTGTCCGCGGCGGTTGGCCTGCCCGCTTGCATCGAGAATGATGTCAAAGTGATTACGCTTGGTGAAGGGTGGATTGGTGCGGCGCGTGGCGTAAAGAACTTCGTTTTGCTGGCCCTTGGTACGGGTGTGGGCGGTGGTATTGTCGTGGACGGCAAGCTGCTGCAGGGGGCAACCGGAAGTGCAGCGACTCTAGGTCACATGATCGTTGAACCGGAAGGGAAGACTTGCATGTGTGGATCGAGGGGCTGCCTGGAGTGTTATATCTCAACCCGATCCATTGGCGCCATGGCGATAGACTATGTAATGCGTGGTGTAAAGACCAGCATTCCTGGTTTTGCCGAGAATGGCACGATAGATGCCCGTGCCGTATTTGAGGCGGCTCGTGGTGGTGACCGTGTGGCATGCGAGATTGTAAAGCGTGTGGCAAAGTACCTCGGCGCTGCAATTGTCTCCTTAATTAACACTCTGGATCCCGAGATGATTGTTGTTGGAGGGGGCATTGCCAAGGCAGGGGAACTCCTGCTGAATCCGGTGAGGGAATTGGCCGACACATTGGCATGGCGTCAGCCGGGGGCTCCAAACGTACCGATCCGCTGCACGGAACTGGGGGATGATGCCGGAGTATGTGGCGCGGCAGCATTGGTTTTTCAACAGTAACACGTACTCTTACACATACTCGTACACGCATATCTCCCCGGAGACAGAAGAGAGAATAAGAGATCAGAGTGTAAGAGTACGTGTACGAGTAAGGATAAGAAGAATACTCGGAATCAGAGCGTTTTGATCGAAAACACCTTTTCGGACAACGTCTAACTAGAACAGGAATGAGCAGGAATGACCTCGAAAGAACGAATTGATACCGCATTGAACCACAAAGAGCCGGACAAAGTCCCGTTGGACCTCGGCTCTACCGGTTCAACAATGATTGCCTATGAAGCCGCAAAAGGGCTGTTTGCCGCGCGGGGGTGGGACCCGGAACGCGTCGCCATGGGCGACATGAAACAGGGGATGGCTTCTCTTGATGACCGGGCGTTGGCGGACCTGGGTGTGGATACCCGCGGGATCCAGCGCAAGGCGGGTTCAGGCTGGGAACTTGATTTGAAGGAAGACGGTGAGTACTTGCGGTTCACCGACGAGTGGGGCATTGGCTGGGTAAAACCCAGGGTAAATGGCCGATACTATGATATGTGTTCTCATCCGCTTTCTTCAATTACAACCATTGAAGAGGTCGAAGAATACCCCTGGCCCGATCCGACCGATTCCGTACGTCTGTCCGGCATTGAGGAGCGATCGATCGAAGTGGCGGATGAGCTTAAGGCCGCGCCTGTAATGGGTTCAATTGTGTGCGGGACATTTGAGTTTGCCTGGTTCATGCGCGGACTTGATAACATGTTTATGGACCTTGCCCTGAATCCGGAACTTGCCTGTGCGGTGATGGACAAGTTCGTGGAACTGAAGATGCGTTTCTGGGAGAAGGTACTCGAATTGGTTGGTGATCGCGCGAGCGTGGTGCGGGAGGGCGATGACCTGGGAAGCCAGTCGGGTTTGCTGATGTCGCCGGAAATGTACCGGAAGTATCTCAAACCCAGACACAAGAGACTATTCGCGTTCATTAAGGAGCGGTGCGGCAACGCCAAGCTGTTTCTGCATTCTTGCGGTGCTATTCGTGAGTTGATTCCGGATCTGATCGAGGTGGGAGTGGATATCCTGAACCCGGTCCAGGTATCCGCTGAAGGCATGGGCGATACCGCCGCGCTGAAGCGTGATTTCGGCGATGCGCTGACCTTCTGGGGCGGCGGAATAGACACGCAAAAGGTGTTGCCGAGCGGGACACCCGAAGAGGTGCGCGAGGAGGTACGCCGCCGCGTGGGCGACCTGGCGCCGGGAGGGGGCTTTGTTTTTGCCACCGTGCACAACATACAGGGCGATGTGCCCGTCGCGAATATCGAAGCCATGCTTGACGAGTTCGATCGATTGCGGGGCTGACGATCACTGGACATGATGATCGGCCATCATGCGATTGAAACGTTCAAGTTGATGATAACAAACTAATAGAAAGCCAAATATGAACATCCCTGTCAGACTTTCCTGGATACTCCTTGTTCTGGCTGCTGTTTACGCAAACGCTGAAGATACGCGTATCGATGTAGCCACGTCGGCCATGGGAACCAGGGCCTCGGCGTCAAGCCAATATGCCGCCACCTGCGGACCGGAGAAGGTCATTAACGGTAAGTGGGCTGCAAGAGACACGGACAAGTGGAGTTCGGGGCAAGGTCATGGGCCTCACTGGCTGATGCTCGATTTCGGTTCCGGGCGCGTCATCGACCAGGTGGTCATCAGGCATGAAGGCGTCTATGCGGGCGGCCATCGATACAACACATCGGATTTCAGTCTGCAGCGAGCGCCTTCTCCGGACGGCCCCTGGACGGGCCTGCTGGAACCGATCGAAGGAAATACGAACGATGTTACGACCCACGAGTTTCCTGCCGTCGAAACGCGCTATCTCCGCCTGTGGGTGACGCGAGGCGCCCCGGTCGACGGTCTGGCGCGCATCTACGCGATGGAAGTGCCCGTTGTGGCGGCCAGACAGAAGTACGTGCTGTTCACGGTCGAATCCGCCGAGGGATACCGCATGGTCGACAACACGCTTGAGGCCCTGGCGCAAGTGCGCTTCACGCCTTCGCCCGCCGCGCCCCGCCGGCAGTATTACCTGCGGGTGAACGACAGCACACCCACGCCATTTCAGACGGGAACAGAGCATTCCCCGTGTAAAATATGGGTACCGACGGGAGGACCCGTGAAGATAGGCGTCGGCAGGATGAGCGACAAAGTCTTTCAGGCGGAGGCCGAGAAGAAAATGGCTCAATCCGGATTTCCCAACGGGGTTTCTTATGGACCACCTCAGCGGA